>PSRH01000264.1 GCA_003175915.1 Candidatus Melainabacteria bacterium
AGATCGCGGATGTGTCGCTCGACCGAGTAGCAAATGCTGTCGGCTTCGTTGCGTATATCCGCATCTTCCTTGCGCCTGCGGTCTTCTTGAGCATGCAGCTCAGCTTCTCGTACCAGGCGATCAATATCGTCTTTCGAGAGGTTGGTACTGGCTGTAATCGTGATCTTCTGCTCCTTACCGGTCGATTGATCGCGAGCGGTAACGTTCATAATGCCGTTGGCGTCGATGTCGAATGTCACTTCCACCTTCGGGCCGCCCCGGGGCGCCGGCGGAATACCGTCCAATCTAAAGTTGCCAAGCAGTTTATTGTCCCGGGCCATCGGTCTCTCGCCCTGGAACACATAGATGTCAACTGCAGTTTGATTATCGTCAGCGGTTGAGAATACTTCTGATTTTCTTGTGGGAATGGTCGTGTTTCGCTCGACTAATCGGGTCATGACACCACCCATGGTCTCAATGCCTAGGGATAGCGGTGTGACGTCGAGTAGCACCACGCCTTTTACTTCACCACCCAGAACTCCAGCTTGGATAGCCGCTCCAACTGCTACGACCTCGTCCGGGTTGACGCTCTGGTTGGGCTCCTTACCGCCGGTCAAGCTCTTGACCAGCTCCTGCACAGCCGGAATTCGAGTTGAGCCGCCCACCAAAACAATTTCATCGAGCGCTTCGTAGCCAAGCTTGGAATCCTTTAGAGCTTGCTCCATGGGACCTCGGCAACGCTCGACAAGTTGTCTGGTGAGTTCGTTGAAGCGGGCCCGAGTTAGCTTAATCTCAAGGTGTTTTGGACCTGTGGCATCAGCAGTGATAAAGGGCAACGAAATGTTGGTCTCAGTTACCGATGAGAGTTCGATTTTGGCCTTTTCAGCAGCTTCTGTCAGTCGCTGTAGCGCCTGCCTATCCTTGCGCAGGTCGATGCCTTCTAGATTTAGAAACTCATCAGCCACCCAGGTAACGACGCAGTGATCGAAGTCATCTCCGCCCAGGTGGGTGTCCCCCGAGGTCGCTTTCACCTCAAATACGCCATCGCCCACTTCCAGAATGGAGACATCGAAGGTACCGCCCCCGAGGTCAAACACAAGAATAGTCTCGTTTTCTTTTTTGTCCAGACCGTAAGCCAGGGCAGCCGCTGTGGGTTCGTTGATAATGCGCAGTACTTCCAACCCAGCAATCGTCCCAGCGTTTTTCGTCGACTGGCGCTGCGAATCGTTAAAGTAGGCTGGCACCGTGATCACGGCGCTGCTGACTTTCTCACCAAGATACTTCTCGGCATCCTCTTTTAACTTGCGCAGGATCATCGCCGAGATTTCCTCAGGAGTGTAGTCCTTGCCCTGAATCTGAACCTTACAACCGCCGTCCCCGCCCTCTTTCACTTTGTAGGAAACGATTTTCTTTTCCGATTCGACTTCACTGAATCTTCGACCGATAAATCGCTTGATCGAATAAACAGTATTTTCAGGATTGAGCACAGCCTGCCTTCTGGCAAGTTGTCCCACGAGACGCTCGCCGGACTTAGTAAATGCAACCACTGAAGGGGTTGTCCGTCCGCCCTCGGTGTTAGAAACAACGGTTGGCTGACCCCCTTCCATTACCGCCACCACGGAATTGGTGGTTCCTAGATCGATGCCAACTGACTTGCCCATCTTTAAAACTCCCTCGCTTCCTTTGGGGCCGGAAACTCCTGCGCATTATACAAAGGCTCCTCAGTCATTCCCAAGCGGAAGCCCAAGACTTTAGTCTAATTCATTGTAAAGGCGCTGGCATAGTAAGAATGAAAATCGGGCGAAAGCCCATTTAGAAAGTTATACAAAGATTTATATTCCCCCTTTTTTGAGCTATCTGCGCCCCGAAAGTGTATTTGCTTCTAACGTGCATTTTTCTGTGTAGGGGCTGGGCATGGCCCAGCCCGGGCGATGCATGGCATCGCCCCTACAATTTGCACTCAGCCATTGCTTTGGGCCTGTTCGAAATTACCGACAAAAATCAAGCCTTTGCGTGTTCGGCCGATTCCAGCACTTCCCCTATGGCCAGGGCGCGAACCTGAACGGAAGTGCCTCTGGCTTTGGCTAATCGAACCAGATCAGAAGGCTGGTAACGAAAATGGACCTGTTGCAGGAGCGGCTGCCAATGTAACGGTACCAGGCGTTGAGCGCCTATTTCCTCAGCCAATCTCAAGGCTTCTTGCGGCGAGGCGACGGCGTACTTTCCGCCAATTGGCAAACAAGCGGTGTGAACAGACAAACCTTTCAGCGCTTCCGGAATCGCGGCCGAATAAACGGTGTCACCGCTGTGATAGTAGCCGTCGAAATAGTAGCCGTTAACCGGCTTGCCGGGCGCTGAACTGCGCGAAAAAATAGTCAGGATCGTTTTGCCGAGCCGATTGATCGGGTGGTGGGCCGGTATGGCGGTGATTTTCAGGCCTCTAACCGCGGTACTTTCATGGGCGTTGAGCGAGGCGAAGGCATCCGCCGGAATGACCTTTCGAAACTTTCGAATCAACCAGTGCGTAAGGACCTTGGGCGCTATGAACTGACAGCCCCAGGCATCGTATAGTTGATTGGACATCAAAACGCCGTGATCGAAATGCCCATGGCTGAACAGTACTACGTCGCCCTTTGGTAGTTTGTGCAAGTCCACCGGGTCTCGAATGTAAGGGTCAACATAGATATTGAGCCCCTGGACTTCGAATCTGACAGCACTGTGTCCTAAATAGGCAAGGGTCAAAACGCTTGTCTCCCATGGATCTTAATCGGTTCAATCATTCTTTTGCGTTTCACTAGTTAAAGGGCAACGAATAGTAGCATTTTTAGGAACTGGATTCGCAAGTCTAGTAAAATCTTCCAGCATTAATCGGTGTTCCGTCCCTGTTGGTAAGACACTTTCTGGTGAGATAGATGATTCCTGCCTGTCGTAAATTCATTGCGCCTTTATTTTTCCTGGTCTCCCTTTGGAACCCAGCTCCGGGCAACGCTCAGGCGATACCCTCTGGTGGAAAGATTATCAAATACCTGAATCCCATTCACGAGAAATCGTATACAAACGAGGCTCAAGATCGGCAGATCAAGAAGAAATCATTTAAATCTGCTTCTCTTGAAGGTGCTAAGGCAGTACCAAATCGAGAGATCGGCTTATTCGCCACGATCGACAACGAAAAGCTGGCAGACCAAGATTACATCAAGCAAGTTCTGGACAAGCCGGAAGTAAACGGCATCGCTTGTCTACTTTCCTGGAAGCAGATCGAGCCGAAGGAAGATGTTTACAACTGGTCGGTTATCGACGCTCTTTTGAGTGCCTGTCAAAATCATCAAAAGCTTTTGATACTGAGGATTTCCACTTGCGGCATCGACTCACCTGATGCCAATGATCAAGAGCGATCGGATACGCCCAAATGGGTTTTCGACGCCGGCACAAAATCTATTACCTACACTGGGCATGATGGTAAAGAGCACCTCATGCCTGTGTTCTGGGATACTACCTATCTGGCCAAGTGGTCCAATTTCATCCACGACCTGGGTGACCGCTACGATAAGAATCCCAGCATCCACAGCATCGGCATCACTGGCGGTGGCGTGCGAGGAAGCACGGCCGTAGTACCCAACCTGATCGGCAAGAAAGAAAACTATGACAGTCTTGAAGAAAAGCTCAAGAAAGATTTCGGCATGAGCCCCAGGCAAATCGTCGGGCACTGGAAATATGTTGCTGATCTGTTTCCCAAAGTTTTTCCGAACGCGCGGCTCAATTTTGATATTGATCCGCCAACACCAAATCGCTCCGGCCAAGACTGTCTCGATGAGATTTCTGATTATCTGGTCTTCCGCTATGGTGAGCGCGTTTATCTAACGCGCCAGAATATTGTTGACGATAAACATGGCTTCGATCAGTATCGCGTTCTTTTGAAATTCAAGGCCGATACTCCCACCGGTTATCAAATCGCCGCTAACGCAAAACAGGATGATCTGAAAAATATCGCCAAAAACGCCCTGGACGATAGCGTTAGCTTTGCCGAGATCCCCGCCCAGTTCTTCCTCGATAACACCGCACCAATGACCGCCTGGTTGAACGATCTGCGCGAGCATCTCGGTTATCAATTGGTCGCGCAAAAAGTCGAGCTGCCAATTAACCTTGCAGTGGGAGAACCACTGAAAGCCTCATTTACTTTCGTCAACCTTGGCTCTGCCCCGCCGCTCAAGCCTTCTCGTTACCTCGACAAGGATAGGGCCGGCAGCTATAAAGTCCAGCTTGAAATTAGAGACGAATCCGGCAAACCAGTAGTCCTTTCGCTGCATACTCCTACCGTGCCGACTAATCGCTGGTTGGCAGGCAAACCCGTACGTTGGGAAGAAGAACTAAAAATGCCGAAACTTACAGCCGGCAAATATTCGGTGTGGAT
Organism: Candidatus Melainabacteria bacterium; assembly: GCA_003175915.1. Classification (GTDB taxonomy): domain Bacteria; phylum Cyanobacteriota; class Vampirovibrionia; order Obscuribacterales; family Obscuribacteraceae; genus PSRH01. The sequence continues at coordinate 4,388 of PSRH01000264.1, forward strand.
GTCTCTAGTGGATGCCGACAGCAAGCGCAAACTCAACCTTCTCGACGCAACCAAAGATCAGACTCCGCAGTTAAGCTACGAGGTTCCCGTCGGCAACATTCAAGTAACTCAATAAGGGTCAATATGGTGCGATCTTGCGCTACAAAATACTCGCGTTTGGAACGATAAGTTACATTGTTACTGCTTCAACAGCACTGGCTGTCATGCGTATCTGCAAAATCGGAGATCCACCCTTTGCGCTCGTGGCAGGTGCAATTCTTGGTACCGGAGTGGCCGCAATGGTGCACTATTACCAGCCCGATTCAAACATGCCAACCACTGGAACCAAAACTGACCTGAGCGTTGCATTTGCCGTTTGTGCTGTGGTATTCGTCTTCGTTGCACAATCTCTAGTAGCGGCGTTCTCATTTCCAGTCGTGACAGGGGCTATCGGAGCAATCGGAAGTGCGATTTTCCCTTATGTTCTGTTCGACAAATTCGCACAACCTGGGCAGCCCGGGACAAGACAGTGATTGAGACATTGTAGGGGGGCTTTAGCCGCCCATGTAGCGGAGAACGGGACGCTAAAGCGTCCCCTACGAACTAATCTTTCGATCGTAAGACAATTGTGTTCTTATTTGCTGCTCGCCGTACAGCAGTTATGAACTCTATGTCAAAAGCTCTCGTGACACCAGATTGGTACCAGGCTAATCCACACAAAAATGGCGTTTCTCCTTGACTGGCAATGCCTCGAGGTAATCGTTCACATTCCTCCAAGCCTCTTGTAAAATACTCTAATTTAGTGATAAGCCATTGATGCACGACGACTTCGCCATGTTTAGATACCAGGTTTTTAAGGGCACTTTCGCACCACCCTGCCTGCAATTGACTCATGAATGCGAGAACATCTACGGAGTCTTTCCATGCCTCCGTAAGGCATTGCTGCTTCAAGTTGTTCAGTGCCGTGATAGTACGAAGGTAATGGAATTTCATAGCCGGCGTTAGCCCGCTTGGCCGTCTAAGAGAATTGTTGTATTCGCGCAGCACCGCTGCTTCGCTGGCCGATACTTGACCATGCTCTTCTGCCTGGCTAATCAGACATTCCAACTTGGCAAGGCGATTTTCCAATTCTTTCAACAGATCTTCTTGCATAAAGACCTCCTAAAAAGCCTTCTCTAAAATCTGGAATGCCTTTTTCAACAAGGTACGATGGTGGGTCGGTTGTCTGACCATTCGCTTTTTGCGCACAGGCTCTGGTGATTTATTCGATTTACTTTCGGTCACTTGGTTTGTATCGGTCGGAGTAATTTCTGGCGCTGGCTTAGATGCTTCTGTTGCTTCGTGGAGCATGAATGGATTCTGAGCGCCATAAACATTCTTCGGACTGGCTACCACTGGTTCATTCGGCTTCAAGGACTGCCGTATGATTACCGGCGCATTGCTTTGTTGAGGCTTTTGACGAATCATACGGGTGGCTTTGTCTTCTTGTTCGATGCCCTGACGCTGGCCAATCTGGAAGGTCACGGCAAGCAAGCCAACCAAAAGAGTAAAGCAGCCAATTAAGAGAAGAAACTGTCGCCTGCCGAAATTAGACCACGACGTCTTTTGGCTTGGAGACACTTCCTTGACCGCCGGCGTCGCCGGCAGCGAAGCAGCCTCTTTAACTGGACTCGTCTCTTGCGGCGGTAGCGTGGCACCAAATTCGGTGCCGCCCTTTTTTAAACTTTCCTTTGCCTTATCCAGACAGGCCTTAAGTTCTGCCATCGACTGAAATCTGCCCGACGGCTCCTTTTCCAGGGCTTTGAGAACTATTTCTTCCACTTGAGTGGGGATAGTTAGCTCAGGACAAATCTCTCCGAATGATGTTGGCGGCGTAGTCGCTTGTTTGACAAAAATATCGAGGACATTGTCGCTCTCAAACAAGGGCCGTCCCGTGAGCGCCAGGTACATGACGCTACCGAGAGAATAAATGTCGGTTCGCGGGTCTAAAGACATGCCGCGACATTGTTCGGGACTCATGAACAGGGGACTGCCAAAGATTTCCCCGGTGCGAGTCAGCTGGCCCCCTTCCCCATCTGTGCGACCGAGCAGTTTGGCAATGCCAAAATCGACGATTTTGACAAAATCGGGCTGTCCCTCAAATTCGACCAGCATAATATTGCTGGGCTTCAGGTCGCGGTGAATGATCTGTTTGTCGTGGGCGTGCTTGAGAGCGGCACAAACCTGGCTGAATATCCCTAAAGCCCTGAGGACATCCAGGCGCTGTTCTGCCTCCAGGACATCCTGCAGGCTAACACCAGCCAGATAATCCATAACCATGTATGGTTGACCTTGTTCGGAAATACCAAAGTCGTGGATGGTCAGAATATTCGGTACGTTAAGACTACTTGCCGCTTCGGCCTCCAGGCGAAATCTTTTTAGGGCATCGCCGCTGGAAACCATATGCTTATGAAGCACCTTGATGGCGACAGTCCTGTTTATCAGGCGGTGCCTGGCTTTGTAGACCAGGCCCATACCGCCCCCTCCAAGCACTTCGTTTATTTCATAACGACCATCCAGGACCGTCCCAACCAGGTCATCATGGCTAAGCGGGGTAAGACGCGTGCCGTCGTGAGGGCAAGTAGTGAAATTGCCCCCATACTCGTTGCTGCAAGTAATGCAGCCCATTTTCTTGATTGGTTCAGTATTGCTGCCGGTTGTCACTCACACACCTTCGGCTGCCCTCGAACAGTTTGTGCCCAGGGTTCCCTGTCTCGAACCATTCGTCCCGTTTAGAGTTACCAAAATAGTTATGATTCTCTTTCGAGCGGGTACTTTTTCCAGTAACTGTGGAGTATGCATCAATGAGTAACGCGACCAAGTGGCTCTTGATAGCTTTCGTGATTTACTTCGTAGGTCATTTTATCTGGGATCACCTTGGCTTCAACGAAACACGTGTCGAGGTAAATGAAAAGGGAGCAAAATACTTTATTGGCCCGCAGGCCAAGCAGCGCAACGACCAAGACGAGAAAGTGATGGATGCTGAGGAAGCGGCTGATCAACAATCGGGCGATCAATAAACGAGATGGTCAATCACGCAGAAACGCTGATTGGTTCGGAAGCCCACAAGATATGTCCGGTCTCGAACGGCGAATTCTGATCGGGATGATACGGCAGAATGCGCACGGTAAAGCCGTGTTTACCACTTCTTAGATAGCGAATAGTTCCGGTGAACAAAATGGCAGAGCCTCTCCTTTCTTCTACCAGGGTCATGGGGGCAATTTCCCCCTTCTTGATGTCGCCGGTGGAGTCTGTCTTGCCATAATAAATTTGCACAGAAACGTCTTTAGGAGCGAGGTCGCCGAGCTGTACCCAGGCTCTCACTTCCATATCATCTCCAACCTTGACCATAGGCTTACTACTGGTTTCGATGGAGGCGATTTTGAGGTTGTGCCAGACGCTGTGTATGCGTTCCTTCCAGACGGATAGTCCTTTTGCTTTGCTGCATTCATCCTC
>PSRH01000246.1 GCA_003175915.1 Candidatus Melainabacteria bacterium
GGGCGGGCATCGACAACTGTAACGTCGCCGCGCGTGGGTTCCAGTACTCCCGCAAGGATTTTCAATGTGGTCGTCTTGCCGGCACCATCAGGCCCGATCAGCCCAAAAAGCTCACCTTCAGCCACTTCGAGATTGACGTCCGCGAGGGCCCTGGTGCCAGTTCGATAAATCTTCTCCAGTCCCTTACTCTTTACCAAACAGTTCTTAGTTTTGACTGCCGGCTTTTTGCTCGAGACTGAGGTAATCATTGTGTCTGCTGCCCTCTACCCGCCAAAAGAATCTGGGCATCAGCCGGCATTCCAGGTTTAGCAAAGCCGTCCGGCCTTTCAAGCTTCAGTTTCACACCAAATACCTGTTTGACTCTATCTTGCTTGAAATAAACATTCTCAGGCGTGAACGACGCTTCCGGATCAATCGCCATTACTTTGGCATCGAGCGGTTGTTTCGGCGCTGAATCTAGAAAAACTTTTGCTCTATCACCGATTCTGATCTTGCCGATGTCCCCCTCTGCAACGAAACCTCTCAAATAAGTATCGGATGTCTTAACGAGAGTGAGGAGGACGCGACCGGGTCCAGCCATTTCTCCTTCTTCAACGCTCTTGATGCTGCATACTCCATCGATGGGGCTGCTAATCCGAAAATAGTTAAGAGCGGATGAGGCTTGGTCTCGAACAGCCCGTGCTTTTACTGCTTGCGCTTGAACCGCTTTGATTTGTCCTTCTGCTTGGGCAATCTTGGTGCGAAATTCCAACTCTTTTGCCATTTCTTTCCGTTTGCGTCCAACCAGGCCGCCAAAAATCTTGGTCATCAGGCCGACAGGTTGAGCCTTTACGTTGGCAGCTTCTTCTTTTAGGCCATTGATGTTTTGCCGCCCCTGGGCTTGCGCTGACTGCGCGACTGAGATGGCAGAGCCAGCGTCGCGTAATTTCGCCTGCAACATGTGATCATCAAGCAATATCAGTAATTGTCCCTTGCGCACGGGGTCGCCCTCGTTGACGGTTACTTTGCGCACTTGGGCAGGCACGGCTGCACTTATGTGAGTCTCCTGACCTTCAATGCGTCCACTAATCCAGAGGCTGCTGGCTTTCTCAGCGGCATGTTTTTGCCAAAAATATCCAGCTAATGACCCCACGATTAGCAATAAGACAGCGATGACAAAAAACCGCGCCCGTGGCGAAGACTGCCGTTTGTCCTGCTGCCCCTCTTGACCTTTAGATCTTTTGCCGTCTGTAGTTTGTTGGGTCATAGTTGGCTTCTTTTTTGAACAGGTGCTAATAAACGGTCACAATCGAAGAACCTGGTCAGGACATATATGAGCGCACCAAACAGATGAGCAGACGCAGCATTAATAGGATCGGTTCCCGGGCAAGGAAGGATTTCGCAAAACTTGATAAGCATCCGCTCGTGACTTTGTTGTGAACCTGCCACTTTGTTCTTGAGAATTTGAAACTGCAAACTTAGACATATCAAGGAACCTTCTTGCGGCTGCTACGACATGAAGGGCAGAGGCGGAGTGAGAGAAACTCATGACAATAAGCAAACGAAGCTCGCAGACCAAAAGAGTTAAGGCCGCCAGTAAGCAAGCGCTTGTGGTCTTCAATCCGGTCGCAAAATCGAGTTCGCTGCGCAGATCATTGCTGACGCGAATTATTCGTGAGCTTCGCGAAGAATGCGGACACTCTGTCTCTCTCTTTCCTATAGATCCTCAGCAAACAATTCATGATCTCATTCCCCTTCTCAAGCCACCCTTTGAGTTGATCGTAGTGGTCGGGGGCGATGGCACGGTAAGATTTGTCCTTGCTGCCCTGGCCGAATGTGGCGCTAAAATCCCTGTGGGCATTGTGCCCTTTGGAACAGCCAATGTGCTGGCGCGAAACCTCGGCATTCTCGATCATGGCTTTTTTGCAAGCTCCCCTGAAAATGCCCTCACCACATTAAAAACTGGCAGGACTACTTCGATTGATCTCGGTTCAATGAACGGGGAGCTTTTCGCTGTAACAGCGGGAGTTGGTCCCATGTCCGACGCCTTTACACGGCCTGACTTTCGCGAAAAAAATATGATTAGTTTATTTGCCTACGCCAGAACAATGCTCCAAACCATTGGCCAACCACCGAGACTGTTCAAGATTACTATGGATGGCGTCAGTTTCAACGTTTTAGCATCGGGCGTGTTCGTAAGCAATGTCGAGGACCTTGGCCTGGGCAAGCCACCGGACATCAACGAATTGACCGACGGCATGTTGAGCCTGAACATTCTCACTCCCCATGAGTTTAAGGACTATGTCGATATTGGTTTTCGTTTTGCTGTGGGTGCGACCGACGCCAACCCACCACATTATGTACGCAGGGTCAAAGAAGTGCTTATCGAAGCCGAGCCGCTCGTTCCTTCAGACGCCCAGATTCCTCCTGCCGGATTGCCGCCTGAGGCAGCAGCCATGATTGACGGAGAGGAGTTTGGAACAACACCGATTCATGTGAAGGTGATACCTCAGGCGGTGCACATACTTGTACCAGAACATTCCCCGGTTTTTACAGCACAAAAGGTCGTTTCCCAGGAAGTGAGGATCTAGTTTCATTTCCATTTCTGAACCAGCTCCCTGGAGCCGTCACGGAGCCGGGCAGGAGATTAAATTATGCTAGCAAAGCATGTTGACAATTTCACGGAAAACCAATCCCTGAGCGGATATTAAGCGAAATACCTTTGTTAAAAATCAGTCTCCAGCCGCGTTTTTAAGGCGGTGATAGAGTGGTAATAAAGAATAGGGGCTGCCGCCAAAACGTCATAGCCAGCCTCTTGCAACAGGTCACCATGCGGAAGTTCAAGCACATATCGACAATACAATTGGCAGCTTGCCTTTGCAGCCTATTTTGCTTCGGGCTGGAGAATACTGCAGTTGCCAAAACTGCCGGAGTGCTAAAGGGAACTGTGCAGGAGGACAATGCCATTAATCCGTCTTTGACAGTTGTCAATCCAAATGCAGCACCAACAGCCCCGCGACAAATCCCAACCACCGGATTGAAAAAAACTGATACTGCTGCTTTGAATGGCAAGGCTCCCCTGAGTGGCAATGTTAATGCCAATGATCCTAAGAATAAGACTGCCGCAACGCCGCCGCCTCCGCCAGTACCGCGCACGTGGTACGCCCCTGGCCATGAGGTCCTGCTTCACATTTTGCCCAAGCCGTTAAATCCTGTCTCTGACAAGGCTAGCTCAGGGAAAGGCAAAGACACAGCTCAGGATAACAAAAGCAAAAACGTCCCGGCGACGTCTACCACCGTAGCGCCTGCCCCCACAACCAAAGGGGTGACATCGTGGAGACCAGGATACGAAATCAAGAAAATCACACCAGTAGCACCAGCGAACCCTAACAATAAAAATGTGGCCAACACCAAGACGCAACCGCAAGTCGCAGCCGTCAACGGGCCACAGGTCGCAACCATGAAGGCTACGCCACTTTTGCTGCCCGAGCTCCAATCAAAGTCTGACGAAAAGGCTAGCTCCTGGGAAGGATGGTACAGACATATTGCTAACGCCGTTTATACCCGTTGGGAATACACGGAAGTTGGACCAGGGGCTGCTACAGTGGAAGTAACTGTCACACCAAGCCAGGATGTCTCTTGCCGCCTCGTCGACTTCACGCCGGCCGAGGGTATAGAACGTAACATCGTCGCCGAAACCAAATTCAGAGAAGCGGCAATCCGAGCCGTGAACAACGTTAGATCGTACGAAATTGGTACTCCGCCGTCGTGGGAATACAAGAAAGTTGTCTTTGATGTTGAATTGAGACGGGCTGTTAATGGACCCATTGGTGTCTACATAGCTTCGGTTAATTCCCCATCGGCAAAAGATGCGTCGAGCAAGGGACCACCCAAAGTTGAGACTAAAGTGGAAGGTAAAGTGGAAGGTAAAGGCAAGTAGCCTGCCTTGACCATTCTCAATTGCTCTCCTTTTCTCGGCCGGACTGCGGTCGCCCTCTTGAAGATTCGGTCGCTTTCTGTGAGGTACTCAAATGCCTCGAAATGGACTGCTTGAGAAGATACTCAATCTGCCCGTTGACGCTTCTCATTTCTTGCTGCGCCCACGCTTCGAGATCGTCGTAGAGTTTTTGGTCAATTCGTAGAAGAAATGCCTTACGGCTCATTCTTCAATCCTTTCTCGATTCAGTCCCCGGGTCATCTATTGATAAAGAGTGCCAGTATTGACGATCGGCTGCGTCTGGGATTCACTGCAAAGCACAACCAATAGGTTGCTGACCATCGCCACTTTTCGCTCATTATCCAATTCAAGAACGTGTTGAGCGCTGAGTTCAGATAGGGCTGAACTGACAATGCTCACAGCTCCGTCAACAATTTGCTTGCGAGCAGCAATCACGGCAGTAGCTTGTTGACGCCGCAACATCGCCATGGCAATTTCTGGCGCATACGCCAGGTGAGTTATCCTCGCTTCATCAACTTGCACTCCCGCTTTTGCCAAGCGATCCTGAAGTTCGCTTTGCAGGGCACGAGACACCTCATCAACACTGGCTCGCAGAGTCATTTCATGGCTATCATCATGATCGTAAGCGTAGTTAGTGGCAAGGTGGCGTAAGGCAGATTCGGTCTGAATGGAGACGTAATCGTTGAAGTTGTCTACGTCGAATCGTGCTTTAGCAGTGTCTTCCACATGAAAGATATTGATCGCCGAAATTTCGATCGGATTGCCTTGCTTGTCGTTGACCTTAAGGATAGGTCCTTGCACCGTTTGTAGACGCAACGACATGAGTGACTTCTCGTAGAACGGATTTGTCCAGAGAAAACCAGTTTGCCGAACCGAACCGGCATAAGAGCCGAAGAACGTCAGCACCTTTGCCGTGTTCGGATAGAGCATGAAATAACCTGCAGGATAGAGAGCTAAAAGAAGTATCCCCGCGATAATCGGCCCAGCCAGCGAGATTAGCAATCCTCCCACCGAACTGGTTTGAGTGAGGTTAGCAATCACACTCCAGAACCAATACACATTGGCGGCAAGCAACAAGAGGTGAAATACCAATGCCAGCCAACCATTCATGCAAAAGTTGCTGCGTTCTTGACTCATTTTTGATTTTTGCTCCGAAGAGTATGATATAAGTACAATATTGCTATGATATCATCTCAATATCGCACGTCAAGAGCGTAATTGCCCCAAAGAAGACTTTGGTTGGCAACCTTACACTTTTTATTCTCTAGGAGGCGAGACCTTCGCGTCAGCGATCACCTGGTAGCCAGAAAAAGAAAGTCGACGACCGCCCTGGCTGCGACTCGAACCAAATGCGGCCCCGATGCTGTTCCAAGATTCTTCTACAAATGGCTAAACCCATGCCCGTAGAGCTAGACTCCGAGCCATTCTTGGCCCGGTGGAACACCTTAAAGATATCGCTAGCGGCAACCTTGTCGATCCCTCGGCCGTTGTCTTTGACCGAAAATAGCCAACCGCCGTCTGCTTCTGTTGCAACGATTTCGATGCGGGCCGGCATCAGACCTTTATAGCGAATGGCATTCTGGATCAATTCTTTGAGCAAAAAGGTAAGTTGCTTTTGGTTCCCCTGTACTTTCGGCAATTCACTGCTCTTTATCGTCTCGCTTTCGATAATGTCTTTGAGCTCAGTCTTGGCATCAGTCAAGGCGCGCTCCATGTCGACCGACTCTGTCGGCTGTCCAATCTTACTCACCCGCGCATACGTCCAAAGGTCATCAATCATGCGCTTAATAAGCGCGCTGGCATCCCTCATTTTGCTCAAGAACTCATTAGCATCTGCACCGAGCCTGTCTTGGTAGCGCACGGACAAAAGCTTGCAGTAACTGAGAATCGTGGCAAGCGGCGGTTGTAGTTCATGGGAGATTCTATAAGCAACTTGCTGGAGTTCCTCGTTTGAGCTGGCTAACGTCTGTGCCATTAGCTCTCGCTCTTGCTCTCGCTGCCTTCGCTCACTCAAGTCCTGGGTAACTTTTGCAAAGCCGATATGCTGGCCATCGTGGTCATGAATGGCTGTGATTACCACCCTTGCCCAAAAGGTGCTTCCATCCTTGCGAACACGCCAGCTTTCTTCCTCGTAACGGCCCTGGCGGAGGGCGATTTCCAATTCTTTTGTTGGATGCCCTGCTTTCCTCTTGTCGGTCGGATAGAAGATCGAGAAGTGCTTGCCAATAATTTCTCGAGCACTATATCCCTTGATCCGCTTAGCGCCCTCGTTCCAGGTGACAACAATCCCCTCTGGATCGATCATATAAATGGCATAGTCCTTTACGCTAGCCACCAATAAGCGAAATAACTCTCCGGTGCCCTTAAAGTCAGTAATCGACTTCTGCTGACCGTTCCAAACAATTGGTTCAGAGCCTGGCTCAAAGGAAAGAGGGCCTTCGTTCATTTAGTTCCTGTATTTGACCGCTTTGTTACGGATTACTAGAAGATCACGATAGGAGGACTTGAATTCACCGACGTAGAGACCTTCTTGTTTGTTTCTCAGCTTATCCGGAAACTAGAGGCTATGTTTCGAAAGATTGACCAATAATATTGAAAGGTTCCCTACTTTACTAGTCGTGAGAGAGCACCTAAAGCGACGTCGATTGCGTTTTGCTCGCACTTTTTGAATAAGTCGGCTGAGGCCAGTTCCTCTGAGAGCGTCCTTTTTGCTACGACACCGCATACACAGCCAGCCCTCAAGCCCATAGTGGCACACATGGTGAAAAGAGTTGCCGCCTCCATCTCGAAGGTTGCCACGCGCATGGCCCGCCAGTCATTAATACTGCCTCGCAAATGGGCTGGTACAAATCCCGTATACGTATCATAGCGTTCTTGACCCTGGTAGAAAGTGTCTGTCGACGCCGCTATGCCGACGTGGAACTTGACACCCTTGGCCTTAGCACTTTCGATCAGTGCATTAGTCACCTCAATGTCAGCCACGGCAGGATACTCAATCGGCGCGAAACTTTTGCTGGCTCCATCAAGGCGTACCGCTCCGTTGAATATGACGGCGTCAGTGATGTTGATCTGTTCTTGAATAGATCCAGTGGAGCCAACACGGATAAAATCTCGCACACCGAGGCGAGCAAGTTCCTCTACGCAAATCGATAACGACGGACCGCCACAGCCCGTTGATGTGACCAACACCGGCTTATCACTCCAATAGCCAAGATACGTTCGAAACTCGCGCTTGAAGGACACTTCTTTGCTGCCCTTGAGATGATCCGCGATCATTGGTACGCGTCCTGGATCGCCCGGAAGCAAGACAATTCCGGCCTTCCCTATAGCTTCTTCAGACAAGTTGAGGTGATGGGCAAAATTGTCAGTCAAAACACAACCTCTTATCTAATAGTGCGGACGAATCTAGCAGATTGAGGCGGCTTGAGCAACAAGTTTAGTGGTCAGGATGGCAGTGGTCCTGTGTTCAGCAAATGAAGCGGGTCAAACATCGATTTGCGTCTAGCGGTCGGGTAGTCGTTTCCAGGTCTTATTACGCCTTTCTTCGAATTTTTTGACATCCTTCCTGGATAGTCCGCTCACATCCATTACCCATTCATCATGGCTTGACGCTTCTGCCTCAAGATAGTGATAGAGGAGGTGTCTAATCATTTTCTGGCCTTCGCTATCGATGCCGATATCGAGCTGTGCTTTTTTCAACTCGTCTTCATGGATGAATCCATCCTTATCTAGATCCATTCGGTCAAAGTTTTCTTCGAATGTTTTTGAAAGCTTTTTTGGGCCGATAATATCAGTCACGATCCGATGGAAGTCCTGCGCCCGTTTTAAAAGCTTGATGATGTCGTCATCCTTGACCACCAGATCGTCAATACCGATTTTAAACGCTTGCTCAATCACTTCAACTGCTTCAGGAAAGGCACTATGGCGTGCGTAGAAAGCCGCCAACTGAAAGCGGGTAACGAAGGGTAATACCAGGAGTTTGTGGTACGCCTGCCTAAGTTCGTCCGCACTGATTCCGGGATATGCTTCGTATGTCTCGGAAAGCTCATATTTTCCCAGTTCGCTCAGAAAATCCTTGCGATAGAGAACGTAGGGCAACTTGTCCGCTGCAATTACGGCCGCCTTAAACTCAAATTCCGCACCGCGAATGTCCTGCCTCGATTCAAACTCGTTAGCAGTATTGTTATGAATGTAGGGACTGTCTACGTTCTGTCGCCCAGCTTCTGGCATAAAAATGAAAAAACTAACAATTGCGGTATTGATAAATCTGCCCAAAACTTTCGCCAATCAATCCTGAACTCAGCAGCGGAAAGCAACACCCCTACTGCAGTTAATCATCAAATGATAGTAAAAAACCCGGGCATTTGGAAACTTTTCCGGCAATTTGATCGTTTCACACCCTATACACGTTTCGTACGGTAAGAATACTTTATCCCCCTGGCAAAACTCAGGAAAAATCGAAAGAAATGAAGCGGCCTGTACTGTTGCGAACCCGAGCCCTAGCGTTGTGTCTATTCTTTACTCTGGCTACAGTTCCGATCATATATGGTGCAAAGGAGTTCCAGACCATTGCTTCCTGGTATGGTCCCGGCTTCCAGGGAAGACGCACAGCTAATGGCGAGCGTTTCGATCAAGAGGCAATGACGGCAGCCAGCAAAACTCTTCCCTTTGGTACACGCGTAGTCGTATACAACCCAAGAAACGGTCGTCAATGCGTTGTCACAATCAATGACCGAGGTCCCTATGTCCCTGGTAGAGGCATCGATTTATCTCATGCGGCTGCAAGAAAGCTAGGGATCGGCGGCGTGGCACCGGTTATCTGTTACGCAGGCGGAACGGCATATTCTGACATAGCTCAGAAAGATCATCTCCATAAGCACGTCGGTCCACGAGAGGATAAAGCACCGCTGGCAGTACCAGCACCATCTCAACCCAGCGACTCTTCTAACGTGGCACTCGACAATCAATCTGCTAGTTCCGCTCCGGTTCCTCACCTGAGCAGCAGCAAGCAAGCTATGATTGCAAGCATCCCTCCTCAAAGTGCTGAACCGGTAGCTGTCGCCCAGTCCAGCCCCGCCAGCCAACCACAAATTTCCAACGCCGCTGCGCCTGCACCCCGTACCTCAGTGGGACGTGCGCAGGTGAATGAACAAGCAATTGCTCAGCTGAACCATCCTTCGACCGAGGCGCCGAGTCAGTCTAATTACTCTGTTGGCAGGACGATTCAAGCAATAAAGTTGCAGACACCTGAAGTAGTGGCGTCATTGCCCCCAGTCGTCAGGAACACAAGCAAAGCAGTTGAGCACGACTTGCCGAGGATCAGTGATGCGTACGAAATATCTCTAGGGAGAAAACCGGGAACACTTCTAGCAGCTGCGATGGCAACACCCGCCATTGATCAAACGCCCGCCCTGCCGCCTCATGAAATAGTCAATAACGCCGTCCAATACCAGCAAGTGCAAATTGCTCGAACTTCGATGTTACCCCAGTATGTGGAAGTGCAAAATCCACCACCAACAATCAACACCACGCCAATAGAGGTACCCAGGACAGTCAAACGAGCTGCTGCGAGAACTTATGTTGTCGCCCATCATAGACATATCCGCTACGCCAGACATTCCCACTTTAGAGCAAGTCACGGCGGCGATTTAGTCGATCACTTGACATACAAGATAACTCATGTCTGCAAGAAGATCTTAGCTAGCTTATAAAGCTAGTGCTCAAGCAGTGGCTTCAGCGTACTCTTCCAATTGCCTCAGCCAGAACGAGATTTTGTCGCGAAGTTCCTCGACGGTAAATGGTTTTCGCAAAAAATCATCCAAGCCTGATTCAACACACGTCATCCGATTGGCAACGCTATCATTTCCTGTTACTGCAATGATCGGAATATCGCTTGTCTTTTCACTGAGCGAGCGAATTTTCTTTGTGCAGCAGTGTCCGTCAACCTCAGGCATACGGATGTCCATAAGCACTATGTCGAAGACAAACATGCGGAGAGCTTCCATAGCTTCGGCACAAGAGGATGCTATATGAACAGTGATGTTAAGCTGATCAGATAAAAGCTCCATCAATCTGCTGTGAAAGGGATCGTCATCGACCACCAGAA
>PSRH01000102.1 GCA_003175915.1 Candidatus Melainabacteria bacterium
CCCCCCACATTTATCTAGAAAGTCCTGGAGGAAAAAGCTATGAGTCTTGCCAATATATCTATCGTGGGGAATCTTGTGAAGCCCCCGGAGCAAATGCATTTTTCAAGCGGAAAGGTAAAAACGACCCTGGTCGTGGCGGTGAATACCTTTGGAAGACCGAACCGCGGCGGCGATGCGGCCGACTTTTATAAAGTGGAGACATGGGGAAAATTGGCTGAACTGGCCGGACAGTACCTCGCCAAAGGTAATCAGGTCGCGGTTTCTGGCCGCTTGCTATTCGACCGTTGGACGGACAAGCAGGGAAAAAACCGCTTTACGCCTGTGGTTGAGGCTGCCCAATTATCACTGCCTTCCAGACTGAAAGTGGTGGATGGGCAGAACGAGGGCGACAATCAGGAATCAAAGACTAGCGGTAACGTGATTACCGGTACCATGCCGTGTTCTGAGGAAGATGATCTGTTTGAAAGTGATGAGGTTGCTTTCGAGGAAGGCGAATCTTCTTCCGGATTATCTGGCGCTACCGATGGTGAGGGGTTGAAAAAGAGCAAAGGGAAGTTATTGGAGGCTAAATCAGCTTAGAAAGCTTTTTGACGCAGAAAGAGAAGTCGATTAGGAAGAGGATCCCAGGCCGCTTCCTAATCGCCCTTTTTCTATAGCCGGTGTTTGGTGGTTTAGGCGCAGACTTGTCAGGAACTACCAGCCCTTCTTCCCGTGCAGTATGCCCTTTTCAAAGCCTTTGCCCAGACCGTGCTTGTTCTGTTCTTCAAGCAGCTCCATTTCCTTTCTTGCCATGCCCGATGATTGGGGAACTGCAATACCGCCGGTCTCAAAGCCTTTCTTTGCCATTCCAGGAGAAATCGCACCCTTTCTTGCAAAAGGAGGTGCAGTGTGAGGCATTTCGTTTTTGTAAATCTGGTTGACCATGTGCTCATCTAAAGCTCTGACTTGTCCTTTTGGATGTTCGGCATTCAGCCAATGCTGCATCGCACTTCTTTGAGAGGCATTAAAAGAATGCTTGTATTCCGGTCCGCCTTTTGCGTGGCTCGGATTAGCGGGAAAAACCAACATTGACATAATCGCAGTAAAACTGGTTACTATCGCTAACGGACGCATACATTTCTTCCTCCAGATCACTATCCCCTTCTTATTTTTTTCCGGTCTTCCCTGACGAAGAAGCAGCCGTAGTTACTGGGCTTTTTTTCGTTGTGCCAGTGGGAACAGCCCCTTTCTTTGCCGGTGTTTTGGTTGGCTCATCTGCATTCAGCATTTGCTGTAACTTGCTTTTATCTGCCGCGCTGAGGGGAGGCTTAGCCGCCGGTTCGTCTTTGGCTTGGCTAAGTTCAGTCGGAAAAACGAACATCGAGATGATCACGGACAGGCTGGTCAGTATACTTAAGCAACGCATACGTTCTTCCTCCAGAGTATTACTTGATTTCGAGAAGCTAGGCCACCTTTTTTTGGAGCTGTTTCAGCAGTCCTATGTAGGCAATGAGAAATACAATGTCAACTAGATAGACAATGACGATATGAATGACCTTAAAGTTCTCGCTCGACTGAATCAGCTGTCCTACAAGAGGAGCAGTTCCGAAAGTGGCTGCGAAATAGAGGAACCAGGAGAGTGGGGTAATAAATGAGAGACCCGACTGCTTCAACTTGAGTATCGCATAGATGCTAACCAGTGCCCAGAGAGTCAGAAAGATTATGTAACCATATCCAGTTGCATGAGTCAGATCATTCTTCCAAATCAAGAATACCGATCTCTGGAGGATACCCAGAATGAATGCGAGGATAGAAACGAGCGTATAAACTTTGAGAAAAGTTATTAGTATTACCTCCGCTTGCATGGAGATCGTCAATGATAACTTACCATACTCTTGAAAATGTCAATTGAAATGTCAATTGGGCTCTCAAGAGCTTACTCGACAGGCTGACAGGTGAACCATGCTCGATTTGCCCGATATAGCCATCATCGGTCCAGGAAAAGTCGGGACAAGCATAGCTGTCCTGGCAAAACAAAATGGTTACCGCATTTCTGCCATTTCTGGTCGCGACGAGAAAAGAACACGTGATGCAGCCAAGCTAATCGGTGGCGATGTCAAAGTGTGCTCGCCGGCGGAGGCCACTGGCGCAGCTCGATTGGTTCTTCTAGCGGTAAGTGATGGTGCGATTGAATCGATTTGCCAAGATCTCGCCAAGTGCAAATCCTTTTCGCCAGGGCAAATTGTCGCTCACATGAGCGGTGCTTTGAGCAGTGAGGCACTCGCCTCAGCACGGGATCTTGGTGGCGCCAAAATTGGTTCAATCCACCCTTTGCAGATGTTTCCAACTGTGGATGCTGCTCTGGAAGTCATGCCCGGAAGCCACTGGTTTTGCGAGGGCGAACCGGAAGCCCTTTTAGTTCTTAAGCAGCTTGTCTTGAACATTGGTGGCATGGCACACACCATTAGTTCCGAGAACAAGGCCCTCTATCATTGCGCATCCGCAATTGCCTGTAACTATCTAAATGCTTTGCTAGATGTTGCACTAGCTGTTGCGGAAAAGTCCGGACTTGATCGGAAGACCGCTTGGGAAGCGCTGGTGCCTCTGGTAGATGCAACTATAAATAACATAGACAAACTTGGTACTGTCGATGCACTTACAGGACCAATCGCAAGAGGCGACGTTCAAACGGTAAGTCAGCATCTTGCTGGGCTTAGCGCCCTTGGTCCGGAGATAAATGACATTTATAAGGCATTGGGCAAGTGGACGATCCGACTCGCCCACGAGAAGGGCTCGCTTACGCCTGAAACCGAGGGGAAACTAAGTAAACTGTTCAAAGAAAAATAGTGTCACGTGATATCGTTTGTTCATGGAAAACGGCAAACAATCAAAACGAGTCGGAGCGCAGATTTTGTTTGTGTTTGCCCTTGCCATCAATGGCTTTTTCATCCTCGCTCTTGAAATCATCGGTGCACGTCTTGTGGCACCGTACTATGGCAGCACTATCTTCGTCTGGAGTTCCCTAATAACGGTCACCCTTGGAGCACTTGCACTCGGCTACGGTATAGGTGGCACTTTAAGTGAACGCAATGATAAGCCGAAAAAAATGTTCTATTGGTTTATCGCGGTGGGTAGCGCCCTCTCCTTTTTTATTCCCGACCTGGCATCGCTGATTTTGCCCAAGTTCTACGATCTTGGCTATACTTTCGCTCCTTTACTTGGCGCGGTTATTTTGTTCTTTGTACCGCTATGTCTTCTCTCCGCCGCTACTACCGTGGCTGTACAAATAGCATCTTTACAGAGCGGAAAAGTGGCAATTGCGGCTGGAAATGTTTTTGCAATTAGTACAGTTGGATCTATCCTTGGTGCTCTCGCCAGCGGTTTCGTGCTAATCCCACTTATGTCAATCGACACAGCATTAAAGGTAATGAGCGGCTGCCTTTTGTGCATCTCCCTTCTTGGATGTATGTCTTGTGATTCTTCATCTGGACGTCGATCACTCATATTGATTGCTTCGTTAGGGGCAGTATTTGCTGCTACGATGTTTTTAGGGAAGCACGAAAAGTTTCTCTTTAGAAGGGATAGTCTTTACGGGCAAGTAGAAGTGCGGATTGTACCTCGCTACGGGCGTTGTCTTTTTGTCGATCAGCTCTTTCAAGGATGCCAGCTCTCGCCATATGCCAAAAGAAGTTTCCCGGTTTTCGATAGGTTAATTGCACCACTGGAACTGGTAAAGAGCTCACCAAAGAAAGTCCTTTTTCTCGGCCTGGGCGCCGCCGTCTGCCCAAATCTGATCAGGGGACAAGACGTGGATATTACGGTAGTCGAGATTGATCCAGTTATTGAAGAAGTTGCTGCACGGTACTTTGGTTTCGAACAGGGTGAGCGTGTGAAAATCGTCGTCGATGATGCTCGAGTTTTTCTCCAAGAGAACCAGGATCGCTTTGATTTGATCGTTATTGATCTCTATAGAGGAGCCTCATCTGATCCTTTTGTGTGGACAAGGGAAATGTACGAATCAGTCAAGAGATCACTGAAACCTGGAGGTATCGTTAGTATCAACTCATTCGGAGTTCTGGACGTGCGTAAGGGACTTCTTGATGATTTTGTTGTGACGCTGAGATCCGTTTTTCCTCACGTTGTTGTCTATTCACAATTCTCGAGTATATTTCGCAATGTGGTAATTTACGCATCGGATGATAATCAGGTGTCGAAGCTGGGCCAGGACCTAGCAGCTGAAGGCGCAGTAATAACGGATCGCCATAACTGGGTCGATTATAAGCATGCGGCTTCGGCGATTGAGCTCATAAAGTATTCGAAGATGCTCTATCCCAGAAGCCAATAATCTATAGATTAGTTATGGTTCGATTACCCACCTTTATTTTTATCGTGCTAGTTCTGTTGAGCAATGCCTGCAGCCGGAACGAACCCAATACTGGCAAACACAAGGCGTCAGAGGACAAAGCCGCAGTCGCGGTGGAAAGGCTGCCTCCGGAAGTTCAACGCAAAGAATTGGACATACCAGGGCGCCGTGGTTTGCGCTCAGAAGGCCCTCATACCGACTGGTTCTTTCATTGCTATACGAATTTTGCATACACGCTGACAGACGAGCAAAAATCTGGCACAGGCACGACCGTTAGGATTACCATCACTAAAGTGAACATCAAGATCACTTTGCCGATAGTTATGTGGATACCCAAAAATGCGGCTCAGAAAGTAATTGATCACGAAAAGGGGCATGTACGAATCTGCACGCGCATTTATGAGAACGCAGAATCGGCTGCAAGGGATGCCGCAACCAGGGTAGTCGGTAGCAACTTTCAAGGACAGGGGGACACCGTCGAAGCCGCTTATGTTGAAGCGGTCAATAAGGCCGCGGAGGAAGTCTGCACAACCTATCGCAAGAATACTGCTGACAAGGCAGATGGTGTGTCCAAAATATACGACGATCTCACCGCTGGCAGTACCACACTTATGTCAGTCGATAGGTCGATAGATGAGGCATTTAATCGCTTTTTGCGATGATAAAAGGATTGACAGCGGAATATTTGGAGTATGGCTAGAAGTTCGGATGCTTCAGGCGAATCTGATTGAGTCGCTGGTTAATCTTGCCGATATCACTTAGGCGATTTTCTGTCGACAATACCTGGACGAAATACCTTAGAGCACCGGCGAACTTGGGATCATCCTCAGCCCTGATTTTTTGGCGCGCGTCGTAGGCATTGACCTTTTGTTCAACTGCTGTAATGTAGCCTTGCGGATCGGCAAGAATATGGGCATCGTTCAAGCACTCAAATCCGAGAACCCAGCGAGTTACTGGAGCGGAATTGCTCTTTGAGGGCGGAGCAATGGGCGCGATGTTAGCAGTCGTCTTCGATTTTGCGTCTTTAGATGCGTTTTCTTGAGCATCAATGCTTTCGTTTAGATGCTTGATTGCGTCTGAGACCTTCGCTTCATCACTGGAGCTGGCAACTATTTGTTCTTCGATGGACTTAAATGCCGTGACGAATGGCGCGATACCCACACCATGTTTCTGAAGGTCTTTAATCCTATCCAATAGTTTTTGACGTTCTTCTTGCAGAATACCTGGATAGGCACGTAGATCGGCCAAATCGCCGTTCGCACCAGCTTGGATGACTGCAATCGGCGAAAGCGCCGCCTGGATCGATGCATCCAGACTCCTGATCAGATTTGGTACAAACATGACAATCCTTGACAGTCCTCCTTTTGAAGGATCAAGAAAAGCAATCTTGATAGACCTGATTTCTTGAGGGGTTGCGGCCGCCAGAGCCTGTTTTGCCATTCTAAGGGCTGAATACTTTATGTCACCGTCTGTGGCTAGGCTATCGAGATCCGTAGTCACCTCAATTTCTTTGTCCTTAATCACTGTATTGACTCGGCGGCCAGGCATAAACTCACTGGCCTCCAGCGCATTGTTAATCTTCTTGGCAGGATCTTCGATTTCGCCGGGCGTCACTTGTATCGAAGATAAAAGTTCTTCTTTACCGACTTCCCCAGAGGCGAACGCTTTGATGTCAACGGAGGTGACGTCGATTTGATTATATCTGTTGAGGTTGGTGCTGCTGAAAAAGAAAACCCTTACTCGCGTAATACCAGGGTCAAGCGCAGTTACCGTTTTTGCCATCAAAATTGCGTCTATCTTCAGATCCTGTTCGTTAGCTTTGTAATGGCGATAAGTCGAAATGAGCGCTTGTTGGTTATCTACCCTGGCAGTAACCCGAGCACCAGGTTCGAGGATATGTTGTTTGTCAATGGCAGCGATGATTTCTGCGGGTGTGGTCGGCGTTGGGCCAGCTAAAGCTGGTGCTAATTGAAATACAAGTGCCAGGTAAAAAACAAACCGTCCATACCTGTGTAAAAACACGCCAAGCCCTCCCAGCCAAACAACCTCAACAAAGTATCACCAACTTCAACATGGCACAAGCACGAGCTTGTTACTTGTCGCCCTGCATGTCTGTGACATCAACCGAATCACTATTTGCATAGGTGGTGATGCCCGGCATCCCCGTTTTATCACCAAAGTATCCTACATTTGTCAAAAGAATTTGCCCGAACAGTGTGGCGAGAGGTCCGTTCACAGGTATTTCTCTGCGAAATCTGATGCTTCCGGTGATACCTGTAGTTTGATAAGTGGGTCGCACGGCACCGGGACCGGTGGAGTAAGTCACATAAGGCGGTGGTGGAATGCTGGTTTCGGCAAAGTCATCTTGTGTGGTGAGCAATGGCGGCGCGCCTGTGCCCGAACCGCCCGGCATTGCGCCCGTTCCGCCTCTACCATGATCTCCGCCAAAACCTATGCCGGAATCACCAGCCATGGCTGTGGGCGAATCGTTGACAATCGGGACGACAGCGGTGAGAGCGTTGTCTAAAGGTTCGCCACCATGTTTGCCACCGAGGGTCTTTCCGGGCAGGCGAACCTGATCGCGGACATAGACGTCAAACTTGTTGCTGATTTTGATGTCGGCTGTGATGTTTTGATTTCCGTTTAGTGTAGGCAGTGTGACGTGGGGGAAGGTAAGCTCAGGGATCGAACTGTTGAAATGGTTTATCGATTCGCCATACAATTGGTTTTCGCTCATCACTTCGTAAGGATATGGTGACTCAGGAATGCCCTTGATGGTTACGTTACCGTTGGCGTCGAACTTATATATGTTCATCATGCCGAAAGGGATTTGAGGGCCACCAGTCATCGTGGTTATATCTACTATTGGACCTCCGGTCACCAGTTGACTCTTCCAATCGATCGTTGGAGGGTTAGCCTGAGTAAATGGTGTCGTCTGCATACTGAGTACTTGGTCGATGCGTGCTTTCGTGCCGCCGCGGCGAATCCAATCATAGAGCGTGCACCTCCAGCAATCACCAATGTTAGGTTGATTGAAGGGCGGGCCGGTAAACGGCCAGGGCCCGGGGCTAACAATCTGGGAGCCGGGGTCAGTGGGAAAATCGCCTGGGCTGGAAGTCTGCACTGTAACATGGTGCCCGTTGTTATTTAGTTGCGAATCAGTGAGGAGATCTTGTGGCTGAGTTAACTCTGCTGGTTGGCCGTCGGGGAACTCAACTGCCAGCGCACCCGGAGATGGGCGAGGGTCGTAGACACTTGCCGGCTCGGCACAAGCAGCACTATGAAAGGTTGCGCTTGAAGTAATCGGACTTTGCGACGATGATTTAAACTCGTCGGCCTCCGCTTTCAATAGGGTCGGGACGTGATAGGGAAGCCCAGGGGCACTGGCTACCCAGTTGCGCACATCGACAAGCCTGGTTGTGCCGGCAGCCACGTTACCACTTTCCTGGCTTCCTGAAGAGCCGCCGATGGCACCAAAGACAAAATGTGCGTCCTTATAGGGAATATCCACGAATGCAAGATAAAAGCCATTTTGTTGCTGGTTATCAGGAACCGGGTAGGTCGCTGCCGGCTGAGGAACAGGAATGTTGGTGTTGATTGGAATGGACAGCTCGCCCAGGGTAAGCTTGAGCGAGCCCTCGACGTACGATGAAGCGTTAGTCATTCGTTGCGGATTGCTTTTATAAGCACTTTCAGCGTCGGCATAGGCGTTGACAACATTGCCATCCCGGTCTTTGTAGGGCGGAGCCGGAGCGGGAGGATCTGGTGTGGTTGGACTAGGTTGGAGGGCAGATTGAAGCGCTGGGGTTAGCTCGGTGGTGATTACCTTCCGGGCGTTTGCCAGATCGGTCATGGCGAGATTCCACATGAGGCTATCGCCCAGTTGATCAGCAATGATCGCATCAAGGCGTGCCGTGCCGATTATTGTATTGATCCCGTGTACAGGGAGCGGGTATTGGTCCGATGCTCCGGTATTAGCACCTATAGGCGCCTGGTCTGAAAGCGAGACATAGCCGAATTCAGGAGTATCTATGACGATGCGGCTTAAGTCGTTGGCACCGGCAAGTGCTGCTGCTTCGATGGCACTCTTCTGCTCCACGTTGCCGCCTGCCAGCTTGACGAAATTGATGAAAAAGACCGTGAACAATAGGAAGATTCCGACAGTTACGGCAGTCATGAGAGCGGTCATATTGCCGCGCTGGAACCGGCGCAAAGGGGCTGACCGGTTGAGGTGTCCGGGGTCGGAACAACGCTGATTAGCCATAAACTTAAACATTATTAAGCAGTTCTAATGATCCTCATACTATGCTATCACCCCTTAGGAAAGGCGTCCAATCCTCCGGCTGGCCAGTTTGATGACCGAACAGGTCTTTTACCAAGGTGGATGATACCGTAACTGGTGCTGTGCACAATTCATCTTAGGGCACCCGATTAGTAGTACGATTAGGCCCGGAAGACCCACGACATTTTGCGGAACTGGAAAAAATAGGGATGTCCGTTCGCAGGAAATAGTAATGACTAAAAGCAAGACTCCAGAGCTGAGCGGTCACCTGGGACCTCTGCATCCAGCCGGGTTATTGCAGTCGATTGCTATGGGCAAGCTGACTGGTATGTTGAAGGTCGATGATGGTCCAAATCTAATTGTGGTGCACTTCGATTTCGGAAGCTTGACACATGCGCGCATGGGAAAGCTCAAGGGACAGCGGGCCATACGATCTTTTGTCCTTGACTGGACGCGGGGTTTATTTCAATTTTTCGATGGCTCGCGTGTCGAGAAGCTTCCTGAAGATTGCGCCATCAAAAAGCCCCTGGACAAGTTGTTGCTGGATTGCTTCAACGAAGCGACAGATGGAAATAAAAAAACAGGTCAAGTGACCGTCCGAATGAAAGTGCTCGACGATAAGTTAGCTGCAAATGTAGCTAACTATCTCAAATGTTCATTCTGCGGAAAATCCAAGGACGAAGTGAAGAAGCTGGTGGCTGGTCCTAACGTCTATATTTGTGATGCCTGTATCAGAAATTGCGACGAGCTTATGGACGAACCATAGCTTTAGCTCTGAACCCAACTTGGTTTCAGACGTGTATTACGCAAGTGGACGTGACAAAATCGTGGATCGATTTCCTGCGTTCATTGCAAAGCAAAACGATAAAACTTACCAGTTTTAGAAACCCGATAAATACGCAAAAGGCTTTAACTAAATTCCGTCCTGTAGCTCGAAGCAAGCCGATACGATTGCCGGCTCCGTCTACAACTTTCAGATGCGCAGCCATCTTACCCAGCGTCGCCTGTCGTTCTGAACTCTCCATTAAGGGGAAATAGAAAAACCATGCAATTAGGACAAGTACGATAATCGACACGCCCCTTCCCTCCTTAGGAGTACATGCAAAAATTACAGCGCAAGCGATGCCCAGACAGCTGATAAAGATCAAAGCATCAAGCAGGTAGCTACCGATTCTGCTCCCGACGCCGCTGGGTTCAAGTGTTCCCATGTTTCTATCGGCATTCTGCATGGCATTTTCTGGTTGAAAAATCACCCTCGGAGGGATTCGAACCCCCGACACCCGCCTTAGGACGGCGGTGTTCTATCCAGCTGAACTACGAGGG
>PSRH01000094.1 GCA_003175915.1 Candidatus Melainabacteria bacterium
TATGCGCAAAGTCAGATTTAATTTGGCTGGGGCTAGAACGGTGAGGGTCTGTGTTCTTCTTGCTTCTACGTTTTTCATACAGACAAAGCAATGTTATCCGCCTTGGAGTCTTTGAGTCCATCAGCGAGCAAAGCAAACTGTTCTAGACCCAAACGTTCGGCTCTAACTTGAGGATCGAAATTCAACTTGTTGAATACGTCCATAATTTGTTTTTGATCGAGGCCGAGAAAGGAAAGATTGTTTTTCAGCATCTTCCTTCTTTGTTGAAATCCAGCCTGCACCACTTGCCTGAGCAACTTGTGGTCCAAGCAGGTTACTGGAGGTTCTGCATGCGGTACCATTCTCACTACCGCAGAAGTCACTTCGGGAACAGGGTAAAAATTCTCCGCAGCAATTGTAAACAGTAAATCAGCCGCGGCAAAATATCGAACGAGCACTGAGATCTGACTGTATTCCTCTTCTCCGACTTTGGCTACGAAACGTTCCGCCACTTCTCGCTGTACGGTGAGGACAATCGAGTCTATAGACTTGAGCCATGGGGCCGGTTCACCGATCTCACCCAACAATCTGGCCAGAATCGGTGTTGTGATCTGATAAGGTACGTTGCCGATTACTTTGGTTTTTTCCTTCAGGATCGTCTTCAGATCACACTGGAGGAAATCCTGATGAATCACCGTCAATCCAGGGAGCGATAGGTCTTGAAGGATCTGTACGCATTCCTCATCCAACTCGACTGCCGTGACTTTGGCTCCCGATCCAAGAAGCACCGCTGTGAGAAAACCCAGCCCTGGCCCGATCTCCAGCACATGATCGCCCACCTCTACCGCCAGCGCCCTGGTAATTTGTGCCAAGATATCAGGATTGATCAGGAAATTCTGACCGAGTCTCTTTTTGCTGTGAAAAGCGCGTGCCTGCTGTTTGAGAGATTCTGCAGCCATTTATGATTCGGCCTTTTGCGTTGTTTCAAACGGCTTACTAACTGGTTCCTTTCTCTCAGCGCCATTACCGCTGGTGCTCGCCTTCTGCGTTTTGCGTGCAGAACTGGGAGTACGGATCAATCTCAGCTTGATGATTCTATGCCGATCGGATTCCTCGATGCGGAGCACGTAACCGTCTCCTTTCACCTCGTCACCGCTTTGCGGTTCTCTACCGAGCAGTCCGAAAACATGGCCACCGATGGTGTTGAACTCCTCATCAGTGATATCAAGTCCCAACTTCTCGTTGGCTTCCTCAAGCGTGAGCTTAGCGTCGATGAGGATGGAGCCATCAGATTGAGTCTGAACCATCTCTTGGACGACATCATATTCATCGGCGATGTCGCCGACCAATTCTTCAACAACGTCTTCTAGCGTCACCATTCCTCTGGTGGCACCATACTCGTCGACAATGATAGCCATGTGGGTCTTGCTCTTCTGGAACTCAGGGAGAAGATCTCCCAGATTCTTGTTTTCAGGAACGATGAGGACCTTGCGAGCTAACTCCCGAACGTGCAAGTTTTCCTTGTGCTCGACCATCGCTTTCATGCAATCGCGAACGTGAATCAAGCCAAAGATATTGTCAATCGTGTCTTCGTAAACCGGTATTCTCGAAAACCCATGCTTGAGAGCCAAATCGATGAATTCCCTTACGGTAGCGTCTGCCTGCACTGTCACCATATCGGTTCTGGGAGTCATGATCTCTCCGGTAACCGTGTCGGAGAAGTCGAAAACGCTATGAAGCATTTCCTCCTCTTCCGGCTCCAGTACGCCTTCTTCGTGGCTAGCGGACACGAGCATTTTCAACTCTTCTTCCGAGTGCACAAAGTGTCGAGGCCCCGGCTCCTTCACCTTAAGCGCCCGCAGGATGAGCGTAGTCGTTCCATTCATCATCTTGATAAATGGCGACATCAGCCAACACCATGCTTCCATTGCATATATGGTGCCTAGCATTGCCGTTTCGGCGCGTTGAAATGTCCAGGTCTTTGGTACTAACTCGCCGATGATCGTTTGAATAAAGGCAATGAAGCAAAAGGCGAATACATAGCAGAGGGCGCGCGCGGTTTCAATCGCCGGAAGCGCCCAATTTAGATCCTTGGCTATGGATTCAATAAATTGCGCCAGGTCGGAAGCGAAAGCCGTTTCGCCAACTGCTCCAAGTCCCAGGGTAGCCAGGGTAATTCCAAGTTGGCATGCCGTGATAAAGCTATCGGGATCATCAAGAGCTGTCTGAACCAGCTTTGCCGCCCGATTACCTTCTTCTGCCAGTTGATCGATTCGTGTGCGTCGTACCCGTGCCAGAGCCATTTCAGCAGCTACGAAGAATACGTTTACACCTATGAGAATTGGTATCAGTATGAGTTGGTAAATAGCGAATCACGCACCGTATTTGGCGGTGCTTCTCTCCTTTGCTTGCCTAGTCGATATAGGAATTGAACAATGAACCCAGCCCAAGCATAGATACTTGAACCACGACAAAATATCTAATGCCGGCCTCGGTGCGATGCCACCAATGCTGGGGAGGTTCTTCGCGGCTCGATTGCGCGTTACTACTTTCAGACTCGTCCATAACGGCGGGGCTAGATGGTTGGCTAACAAGCCAAATAGATCAAAATAATCGTACCATATGCTTCTGCTTTACCGGCGCACGGTTTGCTTATTCCTTGAACGCTACTGGGTTTCGGTCAAAAACTTAAATTTGACCGGCGGCCTGATTAATCTCATTTTTGGGGTAACCAGGCCGCCGGTAAAGAGTGTCTCATTCTTGCGATCGCCAATTAAACTGCTGGGTATGAGCAAGAGCTTCTCTTGGCAGTCGTGCGATAATTTTGCGGTGGCTAAAGCTGGGGTGGCTGTGCAGATCAAATCGTCCATTTTGTTAAGCGTCTGTCTGGTGAGTTTCGCCTCGATCGGCTCGGTCTTTGCCGGCGAAGTCAATCCGGCTTGCAAATTGAAGTTATCTGCCAGTCCGGTGGATTTCAAAGTCGAAGAGCATAAAGCTGAGCAGAAATTAGTGTTTAAGCTTGGCCTGCCGGTTGGTGCGCCTCCGGAAATTATTCAAAAGGCAAGTAAGTCAATGCTCAACACATTTCACCAATGGGGAGCAAGTGTCGAAAAGGCTTGCGCCAACCTCGATCGCTCACTGAGAGCGACATCAGAGAGCGTTTTAACGAAAGCCCAGGAGTTTTCACCCAAGCACGCTACCAACAGTGCCGCAAACGCTGGTGAACACGGAGCAAAGGTAGCTTTGAGCCGCGCCAAGGCAGTGGTCGAGCGCTAGCCCAACTCATTTTCGGAAGCCGCCTCTCGCCATGCTTGGCTTAAAAGGCAGCAGCCAATTAATTGGGCAAAGAAAACGGTAGACGGAATCAAGAAGATGCCAAGAACGGTCAATATCGGAATGATCGTCGCAAGGTAAAGCAGTCCGAGTTGGATAAGCCAGGCCTCAAGCATTTGCCTGGGTTGACGGCGCAATCTGAGAAAGACCTGCCTGACTGCGAAAGCGGCGGTAAGGTTTTGTCGCGTGGCGAAATTGACCAGCAAATATGAGGATAGAAGCGAAATTGTCGCGGCGCCCAAAACGATAATCGTCCAGGCGGCCGTAGCCCAGACGAGAAACGCCGGGGACATGAGATTATCCAGGCCAGCCAGTTCTCCAATGAGCAAGCTCAAGAACGCGAGCAAAAGAAAGAGGGCGGAATGTAATGTTGATGCGCCAATCCATATGCCACCGCCGATTAAGAGCTCCAGAAAATTTGTCCACACAGGCAGCTGGTTACCCGGACTGACCACCTTGGAGGCTGTTGTCATGAGAATATAGCCTGCTACCAGTGACCACAGGCAAAAGCACAAGGGTAAAAGAATGACATTGAGCAAGAGAAGCGCAAAGGCGCCGCCATTGATCAAGCAGCCGATGCCCATTTTGAACTGCCAGTCAGGATCGGCAAACAAAAGCCGCACGGCTTGATCGGCAGCCAGGTGAGTTTTGCTCTCTGCCGTCATCGACTGCCGACGCCCTGATCCGGCGCTAAAACCGGGGCAAGACCCTTGTCGTTATTGGAGTTTAAGCTGGGCAAGGTAGAAACTATTCGCTCAAAAATGCTTTGTACAGGCAGCATTGTACACGTGGAACCTTTCTTATAGGGTTGCTATTCTTGATCAGGCTCAATACAACTGCAAGACAATCGTTGAGCTTTGGCAGCTTAAAATTGTCAACCGCAGATGATTAGGGGAACTTCTTGATGCTGGATAGCTTTTTTAATCGCGCTGAGGACTCGCTCATCCGAGTCGTCCAAAACGCCATCGAAGAGTCGGTGCGCCAGAAGAGCAACCGGGTCGGAACCGAACATTTATTGTTTGGTTTGGCGCGCGAGACGGAGACCGTCGCTGGGCGAGCGCTTGTCTCCATGAAAATCGACGCGGGCACCACCCAGGCAGAAGTGGAGCAGTACTTGCGCTTAAAGGAATTGAGCGATGAGCAGCCTGCTTCGAGCATGGCCTATTCGCAAGCGGTGTTGCACCGGCTCTTTACCAAGGACCATTCAGGCCAATCGAAACCATTTCTCAGTGATATGGCCATGCGTGCTCTTGCGAGAGCGCAGGAATATTCATATTACTTTGGCCAGCAGCGCCTCGACACTGCCCATCTCCTTTTGGGTATTCTCGATCTGCGCGAAGCTGGCGCAGCCAAGATCTTTGAGGAGCTGAGCGCCAACCTCACTTTCCTGAGGCGGCAAGTCATGCGTCTACTTGCTTGTGAAATCGTCACTTCCCCTCATGTAACCAATCTTCGCGAGGCTGTGATTCAGGGGTTGAAGGAACTCGTGGACAGGCATGATGCCTCACTTTCCATGATTTCTGAGTTGTCGAATAAAAGTGGTGGCGTCTTGAAGAACGTGCCCAGTCGCTGTGAAGTTCTGCATATGGTATGCGTAGCTTATCTGGGAGATTTTTTGTATACGCAAGTGGCTTTTCAGAGATATCTTTTGGAAGAAACTATGGCATTGCTCATTTCGCGTGCCGGGCCGCTAGACAAAGAAACCTCGGCTGCCGTGGTAGCGTGCACGGCTCAAAACATTCGGGCCGAAGTGCGCGCCACGATTGAGTATCTCTGGAGTCACGAATTTCGACTGATCCATCACATGTTTGATGATGCTGAACATGACCTGATTGGTAGTCTTATTGAAGACCTGTGGTGGGCCCAGAGCGAAGAGATGGCGCTTGATGAGTCGTTTGCTTCGGCCCTTGAAGATCATCGTCGGACGCAACTGCTCAATCTGCAAAAGCGCAGAATCGAAATAACCCACCGCCTGGTGAAATTAAAGGGGCGACTAGATGAGACTCTCAAGCAGTGTTTCTTGAAGCGATCGGTATCGGCCTAGCGCAGAACAAATGGACATTTCAAACAAAAGGCTTTGGCAAACTGGATTGGTTGTTCGTCTAGGTCAAAACCTTCCTGAATGCTGCACTTTAAGTTGCCGCCGCAATGCGGGCATTCCAGATCGCGACTACCGGTCAATATTGCTTTGCTTAGTCTAAGCAAGTCCTCACTGGCTAGCTCGTTTTCCTCGTCTGTGTCGGGCTTACATCTTCGCTCCACCTCCTGCAAAAGGGCAGGTTCGACAGCCAGGGCTTTGGCCAATAACTGTCGTTCGGTTGAGGAAAACCAGGTCTCCATGCCAGATTCGATTTCCTCCAGACGGCGGACATCGAAGCGCGAGGTTTTCGCCAGATCGCGCAAGGTCATGTTGCGAAATTCTCTCAGCTGGGCGACTCGTTGCGCGAGCGTGTCAGCCAGCTTCATTGTGCTCGGTAGGGGTCGAAAATGCTTGGCCAATTCAGGTCGCCTTTTGCTGCTTACTCACTATACAGCAGTAGTGTATGCTGCTTCGATTAAGAAGAGCGGGACGGTTGCTTGACGTAAAGGGCAACCACTTGATACCATACGTATATATGGCAGCCATGGGACGGGCGAATATTGCTTGATTTCGGCAGACTGATTGAGCAGATCCAACTGGTTGGCAGGGAGAGCTTCGACCAGAGAGTGCCTCTGGCTGAGTTAATGGCGCGAGCAGAAAAAGCCTATACAACTGCCTGTGAGAATGGAGGCAAGTTTGAGCAACGCCTTAAGGCGAACGCAACCACCGTTCTCTGGCCATTAGCGGTACCGCTCGAGCCGCTTGCCGAGGCGATCAAATTACCCGAACCTGAGGACAATATCACAGTCATGGCAGTGGATGGTTCGCAAATTATGCCATCCCAACATGAGATACACAGTTGTTTCCTTTTGAATATCGGTTTTGTGCAATTGGCCTATGGCACAAAATCGCCGCCTGTGCTGGAAAGTTTCCCCCACTTGTATCACAAGAAAGAGGAGCTCTATCCGCTTGTCGATCGGCGGCGGCTGCACATTGATGAGCTCTACGTTTCACTCGAGCGCAACCTGCTTGAGTTTGAATACTTGATCAAGAGAATTTCTCAAGCCAAGGAAATCGGGCAACCGGTATTAGCGATGTTGGACGGTTCGCTTATCCCCTGGTCGTCAGAAAGAATGCCTGAATCCTATCAGAAGCGATATTTAGAACGATGGTCTACGATTATGCGCGTTTTTCAAGAAGAACAGGTACCGATCGTTGGATATATAAGTCACAGCCGTAGCTCCGAATTGATCAATGACTTGAGGGTTTCGACCTGTCCCTATGAAGAGAGCCGCTGCAAAGAGCACTGTGGTGATTTGAACGAAGAAGAATTCCCCTGCTCTGCGATTTGGCCTGTTAGCGATAGAACTATGCTCGGCCGGATACTGCCCGATGATTACCGCACCGTGGCGTTCTTGTCAGGAGCAAGTGTCTCTAGATCATTTCCAGAAGATATGCGCTTCTGTTTTCTCTACCTCAATCTAAAAGATGAAATCGCTCGCATCGAGTTTCCTCGATGGATTCTTTCCGATAAGCAGCGCTTCGATACCGCGCTTGGTGCAGTCCTGTCGCAAGTGCGCAAGGGCATGGGTTATCCGGTGGCTCTTGCTGAGGCCCATCATCTAGCTGTTATCAAGGGCAATGACCGCAAGCAATTCTTCGATTTGCTCACCAGGCATCTTGTCTTAATCGGGGCCAGCCACGTGGCTATAAGCCCAAAGGAAAAGAAAAAGCGAGTCGGGTTGGTCTGATTTTATCGAGGAAGTGCTGTATCCTATTAAACTGATTTGTGCAGCGAAAGCAGGCACTTTGATCGGAAGCCCGCGCTGATCTTCGAGAGTGGACAAAAAAATGAAACAGTATACCGGCTGGCAGGCTCTCTACCTTTCCTTCTATTCGACAGATCTCTATCGCGATGTGGCTAAGAATTGGCAGGGAGTCGGATACCTATATCTTTTGCTGGTAGTTTGTTTGACGGCACTGTTTATCTGTGTGCAAGTTCAGGTTGTTGCTGTACCGAAGGCGAAAGATGTCATTGATACAATCATCAACCAGGCGCCCAGCATTAAGATCGACAAAGGCAAATTGTCGATCGACAAGCCTTCGCCTTTCGTTATCAAGGAACCAAAGAGTGGTCAGACGCTGATTACCTTTGATACAAGCGATAGACCGATGACTCTGGCGGAAAGCAAAAGCGTTGTCCTTGTCACCAGCAAACAGATTGTTACTGTGAAGCGGACGGCGATGAGCCGCGATACAGGGGGAGGTGCCAGTTCTGTTCCAATTGCAGAAGAAACTTATGACCTCTCCACAGTCGATCACTTTGATTTTGACAAAACGCAAGTCGAGTCAACCATCCATTCATTTCTGAACTGGCTGGGTGCTCTCATGTTCCTTATTTTGGTACCATTCGGTTTTCTCTTTTGCGTGATCCAGACGCTCATATATGCTCTCATCGGCAAAATATTCACTTCTGTCATGGCCGTTGACCTCAGCTACCCGACCTTAATCAGGCTTACCGCCGTTTGTTTGACGCCTGTGTTGTTGGCAGATTCAATTCTCAAGGTCAGTGGGACTAACCTGCCACTCTGGTGGCTTTGTGCCATCGTTATAGCGCTTGGATACCTTGGTTATGCTGTATTCGCCAATTCGCAAACGACCCCAGGACCAGCAACTACCGGGCGCTAGTCTGTTGTCTGGGCAATCCCTCTTTGCTGTCGGCAGGCATCGCCCTTGCTTCAAACTGAGGCACTGGGATTTTCACCACCGATTAGCATGTCGTGGATAAACTGGCTCAGTACTCGCTTTGAAAGAGGAATCAACGCTATGTTGATACCAATCCATACAAGGAGCGTGCCGGGGAAAAGGCACCAGTCCGCCAATGTTTTGGCGTGAAATACTGCTGAATCAACGAGAGTACCGATGAGCAGGATAGACATGGTAAGAAGCATGCCCAAAGGGCGTGCCCAGAGAGTCATGCTGCGAATTTCCACTAGTACTCTGGTTGTTTTGCCCTCTGACTGTGGTTTGGCTTTCACTAAAGCACAGGCGTTTGCGTAAGTTATGAAGCAAGTAAATGAACCAGGTTCGTCGCCGGGGGTTGGCGTGCTGATCTTGGGCGCCATGCCGCTTGGTACTGTTTCAAGTCGCTGCTTGACCACAGCTGGTGGTACCGCTAAATCAAACTGCTGAGCAGGCTGCACGTCGTAAATAT
>PSRH01000108.1 GCA_003175915.1 Candidatus Melainabacteria bacterium
GACTTCAACTTGGATTCTTTTATGAATACCGTTGTAGGGGGCATGGAAGAGCTTACATCTGCTACCGGTGCCGTGGTTGAATTGATCGAAGGCGAGGATATGGTGTACAAAGCTGCGAGCGGAAGCGTTGCGGCTTATGTTGGCATTCGTTTAAAAAGGGATGGTAGCTTGTCCGGACTCTGTGTTAGCGATCGCGAGATGAAAATATCGGCAGATACTTCTAAGGACGATCGAGTGGACACGGCAGCTTGTCTGAAGGTGGCAGCTGCGTCCATGATTTGCGTGCCTCTTTTCCAAGGGGATGACGTTGTTGGGGTGCTCAAGGTCGTATCCAATCAGACGAATGCTTTTTCAGAGTACGACGTACACACGCTGCGCCTAATGGCCGGAGTTTTAGGAGCGGCATTAGGACGACAGTTAGAAGTCGAACGTCGGCGCGAGTTAGAAGACAAGCTGAAAGCTATCGACGAATAACGTTCACTTCGTGTGGTAGGCTTTTGCCAGGGAGTGAAAAGGGCGGTGGCATGGCAAAGGCTAAAAAACTAGCCGCATTAATAGCATTATCTCTCTTTGGCGCCGCCTTGATGCTATTCATAATAGTCGCAGACGAGCAATCTATTCTCGCGAGCGGTTCACTTGGGCCAGCAAGAATGACGCTGAGTGAGCTCATAGAAAAAGGTCCAGGCACCAACAAACATATTGAATTGACCAACTTCAATTTTGGCAAATCGTTTGTTTACGATACAAAATTGGTACAGTTCAGGGATGTCTATCTGCCCATCTTTCCAAACAACCAGCCACAAGACGCAAAGAACCTCAAAGTGCTGGTGTGGATTCGAAATGATAGAACTTCCAACGAGCCCTTGATTGAAACACGCGAACAGGTCGAACAATTTATCGCCAGCTTCGACAATCATCCGAAGACCGTCAAGGGAGTTTTGAGGAAACCATTCAGCGATGTCGGCAAGCTCACGCTGGAGTTATATCCAGGCATTGATACAAACTCGTTGCTTCTCCTCTGGGCGAGGAATTTTCCGAGCCAAGACTCAGTCAATAATCTTTGGATGGCCTGCGCAGCATGTGTGGTCGTCGGCATAGCTGCGGGTGTGTATTCAACACGGAAATGAGCAAGATTAGGTCTTTGTTCGGCACTGATCAGTGACTTCCGTGTAGAGAAATAACAGCTGAAGGGCATGAGGATTTTCTATGAACAGAAACAAGCGAAAGAAATTCACCGGAGGAAGATATGATGAATTCAGGATCGGCCGTTTCAGCAGAAGAGCAAGCATACTCCATCACGCTTGTAAGCTTTAAGTCACGAAAGCCCTTTGATGAAGTGATAGTGGACTTTGAGAAGCAACTTGGTCGCCTAAACGAGGAACAATTGTCTTCATCACAAGATTTGCCAAGTGCGATCAAAAGTATGGAAGGTTCCAGCGGCTTGATGATAATTCGAGTCCTCGATATGGAGCACCTACTTCCTGCCCTCACGGCTTCCCCAACGCGTGCGCGACAATACCTCGTTGGCAACCCACTCATTGCAAGCAAAATGGCAGCGTTCAATCCTTTGGCAGCATTGTATGCCCCACCGCGCGTGCTTATCTATACGCGCGATGCAGCTACCTTGATTTCCTATGACAAACCGACAAGCGTGTTCGGACGACTGACCAACAAAGAAATTGTGCCAATTGCGGCGGATTTGGATCAGAAATTTGAATCGCTCGCACGGCAAGCTTTAGAAATCGGTTCTCCTATTCACGCCAGTTAGCCGCTCGTGCTTCTTGGCAATCGCTTATGGACTTCAAATAAATACGATACCGCCCACCATTTCTTGTTTTCTGGTCGCAATTAATCATCGAAAGAAGCCTGGCTGATTTGCGTCGGTTATTATTTCTATTAGACTTTCGTCTGGAGGTCGAGTCGAGCAACAATCAGATAAATCCCAAATTCGCAGTCTGCAGTTAGACAATAGTCATGGGGGTAGCTAATGGCAACAGCAAAACCGATTTTAATCAGTCTAGTTGGAAAAGCACTGCTGGTACTACCGCTAACTTCTATTCTTGTCTGCTCTCCGGCAATGTCAGATACGCAGCCAGGCTCAACAGGTGACGAGAAGCTTTTGCGATCACAGGCTGATGATTATGCCAAAGCTTTCGCAGCTGGCAACTCCAAGGCATTGGCAGATATGTGGTCTTCGGAAGGGACTTTCACCGATTCAGAAGGGCGAGAGTTTCGAGGTCGGACAGCTATTGAGCAATTTTTTGCATCGAATTTCGCACGATATGGCAAGCAGCCTCTCGTAATAAATGTTGAATCCATAAGATTTCCAACTGACGGTGTGGCAATCGAGGAGGGACAGACTTGCACGCAGCAGGGAAATAGCTTGGGAAATGTAAGTCATTATGAGGCCGTTCATGCAAAAGAAAATGGCAGATGGCAGATGGAAGCAGTTACAGAAACAGAATGTCCCAAAAAGTTTAGCGACTCTTTGCAGGACCTCGCTTGGCTGATCGGCACCTGGAGCGCCAAATGCTCGCCTTCGAGTAGTATTCATTTAAAGGCAGATTGGGCAGCAAATCACAATTTTATTCGTTGCACGTATGGGAACCCTAGCGCTGACGGGGAGCAATCGGGAGCGATGACGATTATTGGACGGAACCCTATTAATGGACGTATTATTTCGTGGCATTTTGATTCTAAAGGTGGATCTGGTTCAGGTAAATGGCTAAGGGATGGCCAATCGTGGACTGAAAGAACAACGAGCGTCGAACCTGATGGTGCCATGGGTAGTGCCACGTATATAATTCACAAATTGGATGACAACACGTTCACTTGGCGCTCGGTGGACCGAAGCATTGCTGGCGCTGCATTGCCAGATCGTCAGGAACTGACCGTGACTCGGGACGGCAGCAAATAGCTTGGAGGACAAATGCAAGCAGAAATTCGCATTGTAGTTATTGCTTTAGGTCTATTGATAGTAATCCTCGTGGACTCTAGCAGTATGGAAGCCTGGGGCCGTGGTGGCGGTGGCCGCGCCGGTGGTTTTGGTGGCGACTACCGTGGTGGTTATAGCGAGGATTCACGTGGCAACTGGGGTAACGACGCCCGCGGCCGCGGCGATTTCGGTGACCCTCGTGATCTTTACGATCAGGGCATGTCCCATCCTGTTACACCAAGCAGTGCACGTGCGCCCGAGTCGGAACTTCGGGCAGATGCAAACCGAACATACAATTGGTCTGGTAATGATCGTGCTCTTTCAACGGACGGCGACTTTGGCAGAATGGCATCGGCAACTAGCATGAGCACACGTCGAGTAACGCCATCGGAACTAGCAGCGCGCGGCGAAGCGGTGAGAAATGCCTACGGATATCCGGGTGTCTTTAATCGGGCTTGGTGGGCAGCTCACCCGGGTGCGTGGGGATGGGGAGGATGGGGAGATTATTGGGCGTGGGGAGGCTGTGGCTGGCCAACACTTGCAAGTTGGTGGGGCATTCCAGTTAGTGATGCGCCAACCGAATATGACTACGGCGACAATATTACCTATCAGAATGATACCGTGTATTATGGCTCACAACCTGCCGAATCGGCCGGCGCGTACTACAGTCAAGCACAAAACTTGGCAGAATCGGTACCAGTTGCCGCCAGCTCCAACAGCCACACGCAAGCGCTCACTAAGAATTGGAAGTCGCTCGGAGTTTTTTCTTTGGTCCAGGGCGAGCAGACGAACACTTCGACGATGTTCGAGCTGGCAGTAAACAGGCAGGGAGCGATCAAGGGTAACTACTACAATGCGCTTACAGGGGAAGTACAGCCTGTGAGCGGTGCCGTCGACAAGAAACGAATGCGCGCCGCTTGGACAGTTGGAAACAACAAAGAGGTGGTATACGACACCGGACTGGAAAATCTATTGAACGAACAGAGTTCTGTGCTTGTGCATTTCGGTAAAGATAAAACGCAGCAGTGGACTTTAGTAAGGCTGAAACCGAAACAAAACGCGTAGTCATGACTGCTAATGTTTCATGCTTCAAACAGTAGGGCACCCGTTGCTTGTTTTGTCGCTCAAGTCACTGAATGTTTTCAGCGACTTCCAGCGGTGAATGAAGCAAGGAAGAAGATTTGACTGTCCCCGAAAAAGTTTGATCTAAAGTTACTTTGCGGTCTGCCGCGCTTTCTTCTAAAGGCAGCAAAATCAATTTCAGTGGACCGTCACCAAAATCAGACTCGCAAATTATTGCCACTTTGTTATTGCAAATAGCTGCGGTTACAGATTCGTAGTTTGATAATTTTCTGCCGAAATTAGTGATTTTAGAGCGCTTGTTAGTATTAGTGTCCATGATTCTGGCGGAGAAATTATAATTCCAATAGTCAACCGGATCTCGTATGCCGCCAAACCAGACAATGGCCATCTGTCCAGATTGATCGCTTGCAGCCGCAAGCTCAGTAATATCTCTACCGTGACAAATATTGATTGGCGTTGAAAATGGTTCGGATTTCTCCTTGAAGGCACACACGAGATAGGGATTTCGATCACCTGTGTACGAAGTAACATATACTTTCTCTCTTCCACCCACGCAAATGAGAGGTTTACTTATCATTCGCTCACTGACGATAGCTGGTTCAGTCCAACCGTCCGTTGTTTTTTGCGCGTAATAAATTTTGCTCGATTCTGAGTAAATTACATGGTGCCAGACTACATGTACCGTTCCATCGGGAGTAACGGCAATATCTGGGTCATCGAATTTACTCGGACCAGCATTGTCGTTTTTTATGGGCAAATTCCTATGCCAGGTTTTCCCGCCATCGCTTGAAAAGCCAGAATGGATGCCGTTAACATGTGCCTCTAACATGATCAGTTCATTGGCTACTTCGTCAAAATAGCACTTGGGGTGATTTGAGTAGCTCCAGACTACATGAATTGAGTTATCGGGACCAATAGCCAAAGATGGTGTATTGCAATCGTCAGAATTTTGAGTAATTTGAGAAATGTTCAAAGGCTTGCTCCAGGTATGACCGTTATCAGTAGAGCGCGCGAAAAAAATATAGCCAATATTCCCGTACATTGCTTCGCCCCAAACTACGTCAATAGCCCCATTAGATTCAACTGCAAGGTCAGCACGGACAAAGTCAGCACTAAGTTCTCCAGCAACAGCTATTTTCACAGGCTCGGTCCAAATAGAGCTGCCATTGGTGCTTTGTGAGTAGTATAAGTCCACATCGTATGTATTGCTTTTGTAATCGCGTCTGGTAAAGATAATGTGCATGCCACCTTTGGTATCGCTGGCGATAACAGGCTTGTGTCCGAGCGTTATATCGTAAGTCTCAAATGCTTTAGCTGGATCAAATAATCCAGTACAAAAGAAGAGACTAAACGCAAAAACAGCATGCTTTAGGCTGGACATGAATCTCTCCCTGCCCTACTTAACTAAAGTATTTGAACTCTTTCGGTAATACAACAAGCCTGTGAGGATTTTGTGATTCTTACCAAAAGCAGCCTTCGGCACTGTTTAATGCTCGCAACTGATTTTGCCAGAAGCATTTGCAGCGGGATTGACCACGTTGCCTATCGATGACAATTAGTTCGACTCTAAATAGAAGTGGGCCAAGCAACAATCCGGGCGGACTAGCCGTATACTTTGAGCTATTCTCACCGCTGGAAGTCGCTGGAGGGCGTATTTAGTCAAAAAGGTCAGTCCGAACGCACCCTACGCTTCTAATCAGCATTGATCTGTCAGCGAAGAATCATGACAGCAAAACTGCAGGCGATCGTTAAAGCCATTGAAAAGATGGTACCCAGCACAAAACAAATTGGCCCATAATAACGTGCTCTCTCATTAAACAATTGACGTGCGGCTAATTCAGTAGTT
>PSRH01000113.1 GCA_003175915.1 Candidatus Melainabacteria bacterium
TTTTATTGCATTATTCGATGTTCAAGGAAGACTGCAACATTTCGTCGACGAAGTTGCTCTTTGTGGTGCTTGTGAGCTCAACCGTTCCAATCAACTAGGTTTGATCAATGAATTGACAGCGCGTTGCCGTCAGTCGGTGTATGCTGCCCGCGAGAATCGTAGCATTGCTCAATACGCCAGCCCCGAAGAACAGATGCTGGCAGATGATATCTTGGATGAGGACAGGCAAGATGCCGATCAACTAAATATTGAGAGGAAAGAATTGGAGAAGTCAACTATGGCAGCGGCGAGAAAGGCCGTCCTGGAGAGTTTCAATTCTCAATCAGAAAAATTTTGCTTATCGTTACCCTGGCTTTGGGTAAAGAAGCCCTACCTGGTCTCAATTGAATTTGGTAGTGTTTACGGTACTGAGTCAAATGTTAAAGCCTTAACTGGCATTGAACAACTTGCCACATACGATGACTCAATGAAATTTACCCATAAAAATAGCGGTCTCTACACGGGAAATATCGATGCTAAGTTGCCAGGCGAAGACAGCGATCTGCAATTCAAGATATCTTCATTGCCCGCTTCCGTAAATTCTGTCGTTGCACCGGCCAGAATAATTCTTCCGGAAGTTTTTCGAATGCAACCGAAAGAACAATTGCATTCCGCGGTCAAAGTGGTGATCGGAGTGGAAGTAGGATCAGGCGTATTCCATCGGACGGTCAATACTATTATTGCAACTGGATCTGCAGCTACCAGCGGTGCTCAAGTTCTGCGCTAATAATTGAGCCGAACTCTTTAATATATGAACTCTTTCGCTTCCGTAGACTATTGAGTTAGCTATCGAAGAGTTGCACGCTACAAAGTTACCTGACCAAATAATTGAATTATAGATTTTGCTGCCAGCACCAATTGTGCAGTTGTCTCCAATAACAGCGTAACCATTAATTGAGACATTCGCCTCAATGCGACTGTTTTTACCTAGGAGAAGCTTACCGTTGATTCGGCAGTTCGTGTCCATCGACGCATTCGATCCGCACCACCCAAATGAATCGCGCGTTCCATCGATATCTATATCTATTTGGCCGTCCAAAACGTCAAACGATGATTGCATGTATTGGCAGATTGTTCCAATGTCGGACCAATAACAATCGACTTCCACACCCAATACCGGAAGCCCCAAATGGATCAGATTCGGAAACAAATCCCTGCCGAATCCATAGGATCCCTGGCATGATACATAGTGAAATATCTCAGGTTCAAACACATAGCACCCAGTTGATCCTAGATCGGATAGTGCTTCTTCCCTCTTTGGCTTTTCTTGAAATTGAACTATATAGTTTTCGTTATCCAAAGCTGCTATACCAAATCTTTCCACTTCGTCCGTTCTTTTTAGGGCAATTGTAGCGAGAGCACGCTTGGCCTTGTGTTGATGTATGACCATGGAAAGATCCATATCCGTCAAAATGTCACC
Source organism: Candidatus Melainabacteria bacterium (assembly GCA_003175915.1). Classification (GTDB taxonomy): domain Bacteria; phylum Cyanobacteriota; class Vampirovibrionia; order Obscuribacterales; family Obscuribacteraceae; genus PSRH01. Next base: position 1,460 of record PSRH01000113.1, read on the forward strand.
CATCATTACGACAAATGTCCCACCTTGCAAAAACGATTTGCACGCTCTCATTCCTCCCGCATCGCCGGTCAATTCCGGCTCGTACTTATACGATAGTAACAGATCAGAATTATGCGCTTGAGAAAAGTACGCTGGAATCTGATCAGCCAAATGGTGCAAGTTCGCAATGCACTGTTTGACATTGTGCTTTTCAAGCAACCTTAATATGTGGGACATTACAGCGCGATTGGCAACGGGCATCAACGGCTTCGGCAACTCGTTTGTTAGAGGAGCAAGCCGAGTGCCGGCTCCAGCTGCCAGAATAAGCGCTTTCATATTGTCCATTTGACCTCCAGTTCTGGTCGCCTGCTACAAGGGCACCATACATGATACTAGCCAGCTGAACCAGCTGTACTTCAACGAATTGACTTTGGGAAGCTCAGACTACAATAGTCAACGATAAGAGACAAGATCCCTCAGGTGAGGTAAGTATGTAGGACGGTTATATAGGACAAGCAAAATTGCATGTTACGAAAGGTTTTTAAACAAGCTGAAGCTCTGCAACCTCAATTAGCCGCAAGAAAATTGCGCTTTATGTCGCGCGCGAGAGACAGAGTACGCTTGCCGATTTGGAACAAAGAATAGAGGTTGCCGGTCCAAGCTCCTGCAACGGAATGCATAAACGTGTAAGCGTGCATAAACGTGTAAGCGAAGGTACGGGGCTGCCATTTATTGGTAGCCTCGTATTCAACGGAAAAAAGGGAAATATCTTTCTGTGATCATTTCTATTGCGCAACTGTCACCACTGCCTAATTAGGGTAAAGGATCTATATTATGAGCGAATTTACAACGATTCACGAGCAAGGGGTTGCGGTGGCGGAACCATCCAACAAAGTTAGCATGCTGCATGTAGCAAGCAAGCCGGGAGAATTGAGTCTCATAGGTAAGGTATTGAGGCCAATGAGAATTGTATTGGCGTTAACGATAACAACAGTGGCCGCTGTATTTCTTTGGGAAAACTTCTCCCATATTCATAGCAGACAGGCTTTCATTAACGGTACGCTGCTAGAAATTAGGTCACCGATTGAAGGGATCGTCCATTTGGAAAACGTTTCTCCGGGTGATGAAGTAAGCAGCGGTCTTTTACTGGGATTGATTAGAAATCGTAAGTATTATGATTTGCAGAGCAGCTGCGAGCAATATTCTGCTCGGATTGCCGAGGATGAGCGTGAACTCGACAATATTTTGCAAGCTACATCTCAATGCGAATCTAAGCTAGCAAAATATAGAGAACTTTCAACAGTCCAAAACGCTCTGGACATTGAGTATGCAAAAAACGAGGTGCTGCGCTTCGAGCAAGAATATAAAGACAGCATTGAAGCCGCTAGGTTTCTCAAAGAAGAATCAGCACTTACAAAAAAGTTGTCGGCTACGGGCCTTCTTCCACGAAGAACTGCGTGTCGAGATGAGAGCGAGTGTTTGAGAGCAGAGGCGATAACGCAGGCTAAATTGGGTCAATTCCAATCGGCTGAATCCAGGCTGAAAGCTGCACAAGCCGGGCTATCGGTTGGCTCTAATCGAGAATTAAGCACTCCAGCGAATCGTATTGAAGATCTGGAACGCGAACTTATTCAATTGAAATTGAAGCAGATTGATTTACGTATGGCACTCAATCAGGATCGATTTTCTTTCAAAAGGGCGCTTTCGCTTCGTACCCTCGATAGCACTGTCACTATGAAAGCACCCGATCGGGGTGTTGTCTGGTCGATCTTGGCAAAATCAGGTGAATTGGTTACACCAGGGGCTGCTATTGCCAATATGTTAATGCCGCAAAAGCGATGGGTAGAGGCCTTTGTGCAAGAGAAGGATTTGCACCGCCTACACATTGGGGGCAAGGCGAAAGTTAAACTGGCTGGGACAAATAAACGGTTCGACGCCACTATTGAAAGTATTCGTGCCGGCGTTGGTAGAGTATCCGCTGGCCAACCGGTTGCTGTGCCTCCGCCCGACCGGGCACGAAAAGAGATTGAGCTGCGCCTTTCAGTTGACTGGCCCCATGTCTGTGTAGCCAATGAGTTTGGTGCTAATCAGTTCTATGGCGTCGGACGTAGCCTTGAGGTGGAATTTGATTAGTGAGCACGGTTGGGGACGGCAGAATGAGGTCCAAAAATCACTCGCAAAGGAATTAAGTGCGAACATATTCCTTTTGTATATGCCTCTGACCATTTTTGCTTTGACCGTGTGGACCTATTACTCGGACGAAATCATGACTGGTGCTGTAAGCTTCCTGGACTGGGGAACTAGTCTAATACAGCGATTAGAGATATTGCCGGAGCGCGGCTCGGCTCTGCCGTTAACTTGTGTCGCAGCCTCGCTTTGTGCCGCTACGTGCCTGCCTCGTTCCAGTGGTTGGGCACGCCTTTTCGTTGCTCTCACAGTCGTGCTATTAGGACAACGTTATCTGGCTTGGCGTTTTTTCAACGCTTTTGATTTGGATGCAGACGTAAACTTCTACTTGCGAATGCTTTCTTTCGTAGTCGAGCTATTGGTTTATACAAACAGCCTGCTCTTCTTTGTGCAAACGGCGTTGCCCACAGAAAGGAGTGGCGAAGCTGATCTGGCAGAAAAGGCCGTGCTTAGTGGAGAGTATCTGCCGACCGTAGATATCTTTATTCCTACATACAATGAAGATGTGCATATGCTGAGACGCACGATTCTTGCTTGTCAGTCGATCGATTATCCAAATAAAACAATTTACTTGCTAGATGATACTCGGCGCCCACACGTGCGATCGTTGGCTGAGGAACTGGGATGCAATTATTGCGATCGTCCTGACAATAAAGGGGCCAAGGCAGGCAACATGAACAACGGCCTCAAGGCAGCTAAATCGGAGTTAGTCGCCGTATTTGATGCCGATTTTGTGCCTGCCAAGAACTTCCTTAGCAGAACGGTAGGTTTTTTTCGGGATGAGCGGACAGCGATCGTACAGACACCACAGGTCTTTTATAATCCAGATATCGTTCAGAGGAATCTTGGCGTGGAAAGACAAGTTCCTAATGAAGAAGATTTGTTCTTTCGAGTGGTTCAATCAGGGCGCGATTTCTGGAATGCCTCAATTTGTCACGGCACGTCCTTTGTTATAAGGCGTAGCGCGCTGGATCAAATAAATGGTTTCCCCATGGAAACGATTACAGAAGACTTTTTTACGGGCATTAAGACCCAGTCGCTAGGTTATCGTTTGAAATACCTTAATGAGCCGCTCTCAGCTGGGGATTCGGCCATAAATACGGACAATTACATAAGTCAAAGGTTGCGATGGGCTCAGGGTACCTTTCAGGTGCTCTTTACCCGGACCAATCCGATGCTCATTCCCGGGTTGAATTTAATGCAGAGAATCATTTATTCTTCAAGCATACTTTATTGGCTAACGGGGCTGTGCAATAGCATTTTGCTAACAATGCCACTGCTCTTTCTGTATTTTGATTTCTCGCCTGTGCGCTGCAGTGTCTCGGAATCCGTACAGTATTGGCTGCCGTACTATGCCTTTGCCGCGATAGCTTTTTCGTGGTTTGTGAAGGGTCGTCGATCTTTTTTCTGGTCTGATGTGTACGCACCGATGTTAGCGGTGCCGCTTACAATTACGTTTATCAAAACCTTGTTGAATCCATTTGGCACAGGGTTCCGCGTAACAGCGAAAAGCTCTGGAAAGGATAGCCTCCAGATCAGTTGGCTGGTCCTCTATCCACTACTTGCCTTTTTTCTCCTCTACGTAGGTGGTTTGACGTACTTCTGGGCGAAAACTGGATCGATCTCTGATCTGGAATCTGCACCAACTATGATCATTTGGTCTGTGTACAATTCGATTTTACTTTTCCTTTCCATCCAACTTTGCATCAATGTCAAACAGAGGCGTAAGTCAGTGCACACCCCATGTGAGTTAGAGGCGCAGCTCAAATGCGACGGAAAGGAAGTTGCAGTTACCGTCCAAGATCTGTGCGAGGGAGGCGCTCGGATCAAATTTGGAGAACCGCAAAAGGGACGGCATGCTGTTAGATCAGCTAGCGGTCGAATTCTGCTGGACATACCATCTATAGGCATTTATGAGATGCCAATTAACCACATACGTATTACCAAATCTACCGAAGCGGGTCTCGCTTTTGATGCAACCTCAACTGAACAACAACGCAAGCTCGTAGAATTTGTTTACTGCCAACCGGGCAGGTGGCAGGACAAATTTGTTTCCGAAATTCGCGGGGCTGCAAACCTTATAGTGTCCTCAGTAAGGCTGCATCCTTTTATATTTCACCGCGGTGCGAAGTCCCCTGCTACGGTCTCGCTACCGCTTGAACATCCGCACAATCAAAGATCCAGCCAATCTCTTGAGACTTTGACCAATTCAGCTTAGAGCAGCTAATTGCAAGGCCAAGCCACGATTTCTAACAGCCTTAGCCGCCGATAGGGGTGCCATCAATCGGTCTGATAAGCGATAACGTAATCAGAAAATCCATCACTGAACGCTTACTTTCATTTCGCCTTTGACGGCTTCAATACTCTTTTGAGCAGCACTCCATAGGTAATGGGCGTCAAGACCGACGGCAACAAGACTAAAGCCTCGCCCGAGAAAGTCCTTTGCTGTCTCGGGCCGTAGAGCAAATGCGCCGCAAGGAATACCGGCCTTCTGGCAGGCCCGTATCACAGTCTCGATTGCGTCCTGGACTTCCTTATCCTGCACCTGCCCAAGTTTGCCAAAGCTTCCGGATAAGTCGTACGGCCCGATGATCACCGCATCCACGCCATCAACGCGCAGAATCGACTGCACATTTTTAACCGCATCGATATGTTCGATCTGAATCACTACGGCAACGTCGGTATTGGCTCGTTCGACATAACCGTTGAAACTTATACCGTACTCGTGAGCTCTAGCGATTCCGGCGCTGCGAGTTCCTTCCGGTGGATATTTTGCAGCTCTGACGGCCCTTTCGGCTTCATCGGCAGACTTAACCTGCGGCACGATGATTCCGTCTGGGCCAAGATCCAATACCCTTTTGATCCAAACTTCATCATTGACCGGAATACGAACAAGAGTAGAGCATTTCTCAGAGGTGGCCTGGAGGAGAGACCGTACATGATCGAGGCTCAACGGTGCGTGTTCCATATCAATCCAAAGCCAGTCGAAGCCAACCAGCGAAAGCATTTCAGCAACCTCTGGCACGGCAAGTGATACCAATGTACCTACGAGGGGCTGTCGAAGTCCAAGCTTTTTCTTAAAGCTGATGCGCATTGCGTTTTTCCTGCAATCGGATACTATCTTCGAGCCTGGAGACTAAATGGGGCAATTGAGACTTTGGAAATTGTCGAGCCAGCGGTCGCGCCAATTTCACTGTGAGCTTACTTTTGAAAAGTCCTGGTTGCTTGCAGGCGATACGCCACCAATGTTTAATGCGGAAACGCCAGGAGTGCTGATAGAAGCGGTCATAGAATAACTGGTCGAAAGCTCGCAGTAGTTCCATAGCGTCAGGTAGAAGCGAAGTTTGATCCTTGAAATAGAGCTTGGATTTTTCTCTGAGCGAGTGTTTAGCGATTGCACTTTCGTACAATTTGAGCATTCGTGTCGCTACCGCTTCGTTGGATAGATTGGCCAGGACATAGGCCCGCGCTTGCGCACCAAAGGTCTTTCGCTCGCTGTCATTGCGGAGCAATCGTAAAATCGCATTGGCGATTGCCTGTGGATTTCTTGGCTCAACCAGAAGTCCGGAGCGTTCTGATTCTATATACTCTCTTGTCCCGCCGGAAGTGCTGCCAATCACCGGCTTTCCACAAGACATTGCTTCGATACAAGTGTAAGGTGCATTATCGTATAGAGAGGGAACCACACAGATGTCGGCAGCCCGATAATAGGTCGGCATTTTGGACAACTCGACCTGGGGAATGAAAGTGACGCTGGCTTCACAGCCATACTGTTTCAAAATTGTTTTGCAATGAGCCAGCGCTGAACCGCCCGGAGCATGAGGTGTATCGGCTCCCACAACCACGAAATGAGCGGTTTCATACTCTCGAACCACATGCGGTACCGCTTCGATCAGATACTGTATGCCTTTCCTTTCTTCTAATCGACCGACAAACAATATGATCGGCCCTCTCTTCGGCAGAGCCGCCGTTTCTCCCTCCGGACTGAACTGGTTCGTGTTAACTGGATTGCGGACAATTGGGATCGATTCAATGGCCACTCCCAGATCGTTGGCGATGTACTGGGCGAGATCTTTGCTAGGAGAACAAATTTCGTCTGCCATCAACATGCTTATGCGTTCCAGCATGCAGATGAGTTGATGATCAAAAGAGGGAACGACGCCATGCAGCTTTTCATTGTGGAATTTTGAGAGAGGAGTATGAAGTTTGACTACCAACGGCACGGCTTTCGTGGTTGCAGGTACGATGCCGTCGGCCAAATGTTCTGGTACTTCAGCAACATCAAACGGGCACTGCTTGTGTCGCTCCAGGAAAGTCTGCCAGAGAGCCAGAGACGACTTGAGAACATAGTGGCTAAAAGGCGTAGTTTCGCTCATCACTTCCAGTTCGGAAAGCCCGTCTTCCCAGGTTGCCCTGTGAACCTTTATGCGGCTGTCGGTCGGAGTCGTAACCTTTATTTGATGGTTACCGTTATTGAAACTGCCGTCCCCTGTTAATGACACCACTTCCACGTCGTGCCCGAGATCGGTCAAAGCGTTAGCCATTTGATAGGTGTAGGCACCAATACCACCCCAGCCCGTGTCCGGGGGATATTCTCTTGAGATAAGGCAAATCCTCATCAACTACTCCCTAGGCGAGTGCGCGCTCTCTATACGATCTGATTCAATCAATCCTCGCCTGAATAAGAAAATAACCGGGTCCGGGACCCACGGCTGACATAACGAAGGCAGCCCGAATTCGTCGTATCGCGAAAACGGTGCCAGTGTATCATCTCTTTTGAGCAAGACGGGATTGCTTTTGAACCGTGGTCCGAAATCGCCGGCTAGCTGGCTTTTCATTAAGGTTAACTCAAGCGCCTGCGGTACTACAAAGAAGGCGTTCACATTGTAATTGGCTAATGTCAGGCTGATGCCAGCCGCCAGTGCCGTAAGCGATCCAAGAACTGTGGCACAGGCAGGCTTATTCAAAGCTTGAGTGATACCTGCACTCGCCAAAAAGACGTAGAAAACCAGCAACGCCGTCAACCCTGCTTCAGTCCGGTAAGTGACGAAGTCTTCGGCAATTGCTAGATTCGGTAAGTAACTTAGCGGTATCAAGCAGAGTGCCGCTGCCCATTGGACCAGACGTTGGTAGACGTTTCCCTTGAAATAAAAAAGCAAGCCGATCGCTATGAAGGCGCCAATGACGAGGGCGACCCTGGGGCTTGCTTGTAAGCGCTGAAAATTCAAGGCATCAACCAAAGGTCCAACGATAAACCAATGAACTTTTGCCGCTATGTGAGTGGTTAGATGGCTCCGCTGAGGTAGTAGAGCAGCAGTTCCGAAGTAACGCTTTGCCCATTCGAAAACGCCGAGCTCCAGGAGGGAGGCAGTGGCAAATACAGAAAAGAAGGCGACCAATAGCGATGCTTGTTCCTTGAGTCGCTGACCGACAACTGGGTTTTCCACAGGCTTGAACAAAAGAATCGCTGCGAACACCCAGAAGAACATGGCACTTGGTTGATAAAACCCGACCGATAAAAACATGCAGATAATCGCCGCAAGCATTAATGGAATCTTGAATCCCTTGTTCGCCGCTCTTTCGGTGAGCAAAACGGCAAAATACGCTGCCAATGCCGGAAAGACATGAGAAGAGGCAACAGCCCACGATATGTAAACTTGAAGAGCAGGCACGGTCGCCAGACACAACGCCAGACAAAATGCTTGTAACCTGGTCCACCCCGTATTGGCTAGCAGTCGATAGGAACAAAAGGCGAGGCAAGCAGCGCCCACTGTGCCAGCAAGGCGCAGCCAGACCAGGTTGCCGACTGTGTGAATGAAGAGGAATGACAGATCGATGACCAAACCATCAACCGGTCTTCCTTGCAGTAGAGCTTCTCTTACTACAGCGAGGAGCCAATCTTCAGCTCGGATCGATCGAGCCAAATAGTAAAAGTCGTCGCAAAACGCGTAGTCTTGCCTGAGTACCGGTAGGAAGCAGAAAAAAAGAAACCCGAGAAGCAAGCAAAATGGTATCCAAAAACCTGGTTTTGCAGGTGCTTTTGGTTTTTCATCGCCCAGATTCAACTCAGGTTTGGCAAGGGAAAGCATAGCCAGACGACCATCAGGGTTCCCATTAAGGAGAACACAAGAGGTAGCATTTTAACAAGTGATTTGCGCTAAGACATTTCTTTGTGAAATGAAATGTTGCCTCATACAGACAAGTTATTCATTACCCTGAAATTTGGCTGCTACTTCGTTCATAATTTCGCCTGCCAATTTGATCAAAGTCTCTTTGCGCTCCGGTGCGAATTCATCGAGGTACGTTTCCAATGCCACCATCGGCGAAGCCGCCTGGCTCTCATTTAACTGCGGTAGACGTGCTCTACTGGCTGTGGGAACAACTTCCGGTTGCAAACGAACACTAAGGGCGCTCTGGCAAGCCTTGCGAATTTGGTTCTCATCAATACTGGTTGCTTGCTCTTGGCTGAGTTTATAACGCACGCGCAGGACGCAACCAGGAATAATCGCCTCGGCTATTTTTTTACAAATCGCCGCTAGCGGATCTTCCTTAGCAACGACATCCAGTTCGACTGTCAAAAAGGGACGTGGATTAATTGATTTAAACTCGAAGGAAGTGTTGTTTCGGGCAAGCTTTACGTGAACAAAACCTTTGTCTTCTCGTTCTTCTCCGAAGTCCACGCGTTCCAGGCTACCGGCATAAACTATTGGTGGATCGCTTGGTCTTACCTGCTGATGCTTATGCACATGGCCGAGCGCGACGTAATCAATGTTGCGGTGGACAAAAATATCGGTAGGAAATGTCTGCGTATAACCAACCAACAATTCCTGTTCGATTCCGGCAAGGGCTCGGTCAACGGTCATATGCGCTGTCACGACCGTGGGTAGAGAAGAGTCCAGTTCCCCATAGAAAGCGGAGAGGATCTCCGTTATGTGTTCAACAAGAACGCGGTCGATTTGAGAAGCGGAAACATTCCCATATTTTTCGAGAGTAACCAGTTGATTGCGGTTCACGTGCGGTAATCCGACTAACTGAAAAGCACCGTTTCTGGTGTCAAGTTTGATCGACATGGGTTTGTCGATGATGATCACCCCAGGTACTTCCAGGCTCTGGAACACCGACATCGAATGGCTACCTGTTGCCCTTAGAATCTGATCGTGATTCCCGACCACCAGAATTGTCTTAATGCCCGCGTCCGAGAGACGCTTCAATTCTTGAGCAAACATTTTCTGGTAAATCGGCTCAGGTGATGCATTTTTGTAAGCGTCGCCTGAAAACAAGAAAACATCTATTTTTTCATCAATTGCGTACTGGACAGCTTTACGAAGCGCCTCGACAAAATCTTCAAAACGAATATTCAAACCAGTTTGCGGGTTGAGCGAACCATGCGATTCACCCGAACCAAAATGAATATCAGATATGTGGATAAGATTAATCGCCATGGGAAATAGGCAAGCATCGGCTTTGCCTAAAGCTTAAAAAGTGCCGCTCGACAAGTTCACTTTATCAGTTTTTTGTTGTTCTATCAAAGATCAGGATGCCGCCAGCTACAATGAATTGATGAAGCAAGAGCCGGAAATCAAAAGAGGCGATAAAGTCGAAGTGCGCATCACATCACTTGCTCCTGGCGGTGAGGGCGTAAGCAAAGACTTTGGTATGCCTATTTTTGTCAATCGAGTTGCTGAAGGTGATCGGGCGCTGATTGAGATTTTCGATCGGCGCTCGAACTTTGCCCGCGGGCGGGTTTTGGAAATTCTGGCGCCCTCGCCTGATCGAGCTGAACCACCCTGCAAACTCTTTAAAGTCTGCGGCGGATGTCAGTGGCAGCATATAAGTTATGAGGGTCAACTGAAAGCCAAAGAACAAATCATCAAGCAGGCGCTTAACCACATCGGTGGCCTGGATGCAGCTTCAGTCAAAGAAGTGATTCCATCTGGTAAGCAACTTTTCTACCGCAACAAAGTGCAGTTTCCCGTCAGGCAACCGAAGGGATCCGATCGCATTCTAGCCGGGTATTACGAGCAAGACTCGCACAATTTGGTGAACGTGAAGCATTGTCCGATTCAGCCAAAGGCCTTGGACGAAATGCTGGAAGCGGCTAAAGCTAGCTGCGAGCAATTTCGCGTTTCGGCCTACAACGAAATCACCGGTGAGGGGCTTTTACGCTTTATAAACGCCCGGTACAGTGAGGAGAACGAGCAAATCCTCGTCACCCTCGTCGTCAATTGCGCTAAGACGAAAATCCCAGACTATCTCAAGCAAGCGGCTCTTGATATTGCCGAGAAGCTTTCGAGCGTTGTCGGCGTCTGCTTGAATTTCAACACGAAACCGGGCAATCGCATACTTGGCGAGGAAACGGTTTGTATAACCGGCAAGCCCTATCTCGAGGAAACGCTCAAAACAAAACGGACTGACTATCCCGAGGAGCTGAAAACTGGACTGACTTTTCGCCTCTCCTCCAGTAGTTTCTTTCAGGTTAATACTGAGCAGGCCGTCAATATATTTGAGTGCCTCAGTGACTTTATTCTCGATTTCTCATCGGTTGCCAAAGTAGCGCCTGCGGAAATGGTCGTTCTAGACGCCTACGCCGGGGTGGGCGCCATAGCTCTCTGGCTTTCGCCTTTTGTAAAGAAGGTTCTGGCGGTTGAAGAGGTCGCCGATGCTGTCAAAGACGGTCATGTTAATCTCGAATTGAACCGAATTGAGAATGTAGATTTTCGCTTAGGTAAGGTTGAGCAAGTATTGCCGAAGTTGTTTAATGAAGGCGTCCGACCGCATGTTGTTATCGTCGATCCACCCAGAAGGGGCTGTTCTGAAAAGGCACTGGAGGCTGTGCTTGCCTTCGCCCCACCACTGATTCTTTATGTCAGTTGTAACCCTGTAACTCTGGCTCGGGACTTGAAGCTGATCATTGGCGACGGAGAATCTAAATGTGGGTATAAAACAGTGGAGATCCAGCCAGTCGACTTGTTTCCCCAGACATATCACATAGAGTCGATTGCAGTTTTACAGAGGCAGCCACAGTATGGTTAATCTCGGCATCTGGAAAAAGCAGGAAAACGTTAAGGCGGCGCTGCCGCCAGGGCTTGTCGTCAGTCACGATAAGCACATTTCTGCTGCGGCAGTGCAAGAGATTTGCGCTTCGGTCGGTTGGACGCGGCGCGACGTCAGCCTGATTGGGCGCGCCCTTGAAAACAGCCTGGCAGTGACGTCCGTGTGGGAGAAGGAAAAGCTCGTGGCTTTTGCTCGTGCCACAGGCGATAAGGTTTTCAACGCCACAGTTTGGGATGTGGTCGTCCGTCCCACGCATCAGCACATGGGCTTAGGACTTTTGGTCATGGCTGAACTTTTGAATGAGCTCGACTCCTACCAGATCCCACTCATAACTCTCTATGCCGATCCCGGCACCGACGGGTTCTACAAGAGATTCGGCTTTCTTGCCGACCCTTCAGGCGTGCGCGGCATGTTCCGGGAAAAGCTCTAAGCGTGAATTTTCTGCGGCAATTCTCCCCTTATGACCGGCAGGCTTACCAATGGCATGGTAGAGTTGACAGGTTTGTCCCAGGTTTCATCCTGGGAAGGGCTGAGCGCCAATCAGTCGCGCGCGACCTATGTCGAAGCCCAAGGAGCGGCCTCGATGCCTGCTGTAGATTTTTGGGGGATGTCATGAAGGTTATTTTGCAAGACAATGTTGTGAAGTTAGGTAAGGCCGGCGATATCGTAGAGGCTTCGCCAGGTTATTTCCGCAACTTCCTACAACCTAGAAAGCTGGCGGTTGTTGCCAGTGAGGGCGCTTTGAAGAAGCGTCAGGAAGATATGGAAGTCCTGCGCAAGAAAGCTGAGAAGGCGCATCAGCAGTATGTCGAGCTTGCCGATAAAATCACGGCCTTGGGCAAGATCCGCCTCTCTGCTAGAGTTGGCGAGGGCGGTAAGCTTTACGGCAAAATCACCAACAAGGAAATTGCCCAGGCGCTCGAGAGTGAGCTCAAGATAGAAGTCGATAAGCGTCTGATCAAAACCAATGAGGAAGTAAATTCACTCGGTACGTACAAGGTGATAGTGAAACTGGCACCGGATGTACAGAGCACAATAGTGCTTGAACTCATATCCGAAGGTCCGATACCGGAAGCAACGACCCAATCAGGCGATGCCGAGGCGACAAAGCCCGATCGCGCTGAAAAAGAATAACTCGTGCTGCGGACTCTGATCGCGAAGCTAATTCGAGCTGGTTGGGTCTGTTGCCTGGTTGTTGCCGTGATTGTGCCGGCAGTGTCTGCCGATGCGGCTGTTCTGAATAGTACAACGATAATCAAGCTGGTTCGCGGCGCTAAGGTCTTTGAACCGGACGCTCAGATCACGGCCTACGTTAACGGCAAGGAGATCATCGTAGTTTCGTACCTTAATCCGAAAGCGAACGACAATGACTGCAAAATTGACGCGGTGCTCATAGCCAAAGCAATTTTCGACGTTTTTCCTCCGCCGGCCTTCAGCAACCTTCGAGTCAACCTCTACGACAGCAAGGATGCCACACAAAGTATCTATCGCTCCGTGATTGTCCGAGCCGGCGACATCGAAGTTTTCGCTAAAGGTGGAATTTCCAAGGAAGCATTGCTGGCTTCTTTGACGGTGGCGCATGAACGACGCAGCGGCGTGATTCCGCGTCCGTCCCCTCGAGCAATATTGAATATGCCAATCACCGGCGAATTCAGGAAGAAAGAACGGCAAACTTTGCTTCGTGATATCAGAGATTTGCAGCTGAAGAATCAAGAACTCGGTCGAGAAGTGGCAGATGTAGACAGATGCTGTACACTTTTCGGAGCGAGTGAAGCTTTCGTGCCCCGGCAAGACGAGCATGGTTTTGTGCGGGCCTACAACGACACGGTGATTGCTTTGAATGAAGAACAGGCTAAAGTCAATCGAGCTGTTACGGAGCTTTACCACAAGTTACCGGTAGCCGGACCTCAATACGAGCGCAGAGTGGCTGTCTACAAACGCCTGGAGTATCTGGAGCGACACGGTAAAGACGTGACGCAGCTGAGGCGGATTTTCGAGAAGGACGTAGAGCCGCGCGCCAGGATGGGGCAAGACTCGCTCGAGCTGGACGTTAGTCTAAGTACTGTGGAAAGAGCCCTCAATAAGATGTGAGTTTGGAATGGCTAATGATTTTACCGGCAAGGGCTTGTTAGTTGGTGCTTGGCTGCTTTTGGGCGGATACGTTTCCTCATGTAGCTCTTTGGCCAGTAAGGAGGCCGCCATAATGGTTGAGAGGGAGCCAGAAACCATTTCCCGACATTTGCTGGAGCATGCCTCGATCAAATTGGCAGAAATGTCCCAGGCCGAAGGAGCGCTAACAACCTGGTTTTATCGTTGTTCAAACGTGCTTGCCTATGAAATCCGCTCGGAAAGCTCTCTCAATCAAACTGTCTCTGTTGAGATCATCGTCACCGGCGTCAACATGCACATAGGGTTGAACATGGACGTGTTCCTGCGAGGGGATGCGCCGGAAGAACTGAGGGCGCATGAGAATGGTCATGTGAAAATCTGTCAGCTTATCTATCAGGATGGAGAGGCAAAAGCTCGCAGAGCCGCTCAGAGCGTCTTGGGGCGGAAATTTTCGGGAGCGGGATCAGGACGCAAGCAAGCGCTGGAGAATGCCTTAAACGGGGCGAGCGAAGCGATTTGTTCGCTTTACCGGGCTGAGACAGTGGTATTGGCCAATAAAACATCGGACGCATATGACAAGATCACCGACAACGGCAGGGCAAAGCTGAGCGTTGAGGACGCCGTCGAAATGGCGTTCAAACAGAGGAAGGAATAAGCGTCCACTAGCCGCCGGAGGCAGTGCTTGTAGTTGTGCCGCTATCGGCGGCGCCGCCCGAACCTTTCGGAGCGTATTGAATATCTACGGCGATGCCATTGTGAAGGTAGGTGTCACGCACCGCACCATTACCGCACGGGCCTTGGCTGAAGTTAATGGTGCTGCCGCAAGAACCGTCGCCGTCGTCGTCATCATCTTCATCACCCTCGTTTCCTCCACAGATTCCTCCTCCACCGCAACCGCCACCACCGCACGGAGGTCCTCCAGCACCGCATCCACCGGCGCCAAGTTCAAGACCCTGAGCGATTTCGGTAGCGTTGGCTGGTGTTCCTTGAGCCAGCGATGAGCCAGTGATGTGGTAGGAAGCGAGCACGGTAGTATCCAGGAGGGGATCGGCAAGAGGTTCACCTGAGTGCTTGCCGCCGTTCTTGCGGCCCGGGTGGCGAACATAGTTTTTGACGGTTACGGAGAAGGTTATACCGCTAACGGAATCCGTGAATTTAGCTTTGCCTTTCCATTGCTTCTCGGATTCTGACAAGGCCGGTTTAAGGACGCTTACGTGGAGCGTCTGCAGGATTGTGCCATCGGCTTCAAATTCGTAGTTTTGCATGATGCCGCTGGTTACCGTGGAGCTGGCTAAGAAAGGTTGGGTCATCATTGCTTTCACGGCATTGACGTTCGCCTTTGTGCCAGCTCGTTTCAACCAGTCATAGAAGCCACCGCTGATTACTTGGCCAATTGTAGGAGTGCCGCCACCAGGAGCAATCGGCCAGGTAACGGGAGCCGAACTACCACCACCCGGCTTGTCACCACCACCTGGGCTAGTTATTTTGGCTGGCGGTGTGCCAGTCTCTGGGTCAGTGATCAGGTCGCCGGGCTTGGTTAACCGGCCAATTTTAGGGCCGGGAAATTCGATACCGAGCTTTCCGGGCGCCGGTAAGGGGTCGACTGTGGAAGCCGGTTGAGCACAGGCGATGGCGTGGACGATACGGCCACCGATGTCGTGCCCTTCCAAGAACATTTGATCTGCTTCCGCTTTTACAATAGTGGGAATCGTATAAGGGAGACTGTCATCGTTGGTGACGAACTTATTAGTGTCAACCAGTTTGATAGCATCGCCGACACCAGCAAAGACAAAATCGGTGCCGTTGTAGGCGACATCGACGTAGGACATGTACTTGCCTTCGTAGGAAAGATTACCGCTGGCATAAGCGTAAGTGTCGGGCTGCGGGATAGGCGTGTTAGTAGGTCCGCCGCCGACAAGAGAACCGAGGGACAATTTCATGCTGCCGTCTACATACTGCGACTGTCCCGCCATGCGAATTTGATTGGCTCGATAAGCCGCCACCGCATCGTCATAGGGAAACACTTGATTGCCAAAGGCGTCGACGAAGTAGCTTGTCGTGCTGCCGCCGTTACCGTTGCCGTTACCTCCTCCAGAGGTGCCGCCACCTGGGCTGGCTGCAGCAGCGGAGACTGAACCTCCACCTGAGGGCAACAATGATGCCTGCAGGACACTGGTGAGATTATCGGCGGCCGCACGAGCGTTCGCATAATCACGTTGGGCGAAGGCCAACATAACTGGGTCGCCTATCTCGTTGGCTATGATCATGTCTAATCTGATCGTGCCAAGAATACTGTTGATGCTATGAACTTGCGTGTAGTAATTGTCGCCGGCAATAGTGCCCGCTCCGATTGGAGCGCTGTCGGAAATACCGATCAAACCTAAATTGGGATCGTCGACAACGATCCGGCTCACAGCTTTGGCGGCGGCGAGAGCCGCGGCATCAATGCCGCACTTCTGCTCGTGGTTAGTGCCGACCAGTCTGGTAAAGCTAAGGGCGAAGAGCATGAAGGCCAATAAGAATGTACAGCTGACCGCCACCATGAAGACGATTACGTTGGCACGACGACTGCGGATTAAGCGACAAGAAGCTGACCGCTGACAGGATTGAGAAACCGACATCTATCTTTTCTTTGCCCCTGAGTGAACTTAACGACTGGTCTGGTTTATTGGCTTAGGAATGCCGGGAAGCCGCCCGCCGGCTATCCTTATTTCGATAATACGCCTAGTAAAAGCCTCTGTAGGCTGAAGTCCCAACGAAATCCGAACGCATTAAACCTATTTCAGCTTATCGCCCCAGGCTCGATTATGTCAAGTTTCTCATCTTCGTGAAGTTCTTGGGTGAGAACCCCATTGGCTGACCTTCTCAGGATTTCCACCCGCTGCTCGGCGGCGTTGAGAAAGTTTTCGCACTCGCTACTTAGTTTCATGCCGCGCTCGAAAAGCTCAAGGGCTCTCTCGATCGGGACGTCGCTGCCCAATTCGCCGACCACTTTTTCTAACTCGGCCAGGATTGAAGCAAAGTCTCTTTCTTTACTCATTTAATCTCTCCTTGGGATATTGCCATTCTGCCGATTTGGCTTTAACGACAAGCACGAGCTTGCCGTGTTCCATTAACGCTTCCAGTTCATCACCTGGTTCAATCTGATCGACTGAGCAAACCACTTCTCCTTGTCGGTTCCTCAAAATCGAGAATCCACGCCTCAAGACACTTAGCGGCCCGAGGCTAGCAAGCTTTTCGGCATTGGCTCGCCAGCGATGCCTGTGTTCAGCCAGGCACCTGGCGATCATTACGATCATTCTTTCTTGCTGGTGCTTTAGCTCCAGTCGATGTCTTTTCAGTCGCCCTTCATGGGCAATCAGGAAGCTCAACGGATTGAGGCTCAAAAGCGATTGCCGGCAAGATCTAAGCTTGCCCTCCATCAAGGTTACTAACTTGCCTTGGAAGTAATCGCATTTCTCGGCGATCTCACTGCGACCTTTGGCCACCAGTTCGGCAGCTGCCGTAGGAGTGGGTGCCCGCATATCGGCGACGAGATCGCAGATAGTCACGTCTGTTTCGTGACCGACCCCGGAAATAATAGGAACGCGGCAGTTGGCTACGGCTCTTGCTACCGTCTCTGTATTGAATGACCAGAGATCTTCAATTGAGCCGCCGCCCCGGGCGATGATGATTACCTCGATGGCGGGGTCGGTTTGCAAATCAGCCAGTGCCTGAGCGATTTCTTGGGCGCTGCCATCGCCCTGCACTCGGGCCGGCGCAATGACAATGCTGACGTTTTTATTGCGCCGCTTCAGGGCGCTCAAGATGTCCTTGATGGCCGCCCCGGCCGTACTTGTGACGACGCCGATTCTTCTGGGCACCAGAGGCAGGCTGCGCTTGCGGGCGTTAGCCAATAGGCCTTCACTCTCCAGTTGTTTCTTGAGCTGTTCGAAAGCCAGTTGCCAGTCTCCAATACCGACCGGTTCGACGGCGTTGACGACCATTTGATAGGCGCCTCGGGGCGGATAGACGGTCAACTTTCCCCGAGCCACGATCATCAAGCCATCCTCCAGGCGAAATTTAATGGCTTGATTGCTGGTCTTGAAGCAAACACAGGGCAAGGTGGCTTCCTTGTCTTTCAATGAGAAATACCAATGGCCGGATGGATATACCTTGGTATTGCTGATCTCGCCCACCACATAGACGTCTGTAAATACGTCCTCGATCAGAACTCGCACTTGGGCGGTTAGCTGGGAGACGCTCAGGACTTGTCTTAGGGGGTTGGAAGTACCGTACAAAATTGCTCTCGCTTTTCTCTTCTGGCCTGCCCGCCAGTCCGGCAGCCCTTTTGTAGCAACGATGCGCAGGCCGGTTTGGCGACTAGATAAATAAGTTGCTCGCCAAATTTCATTTGACGGCTTTAATAGAGTACTATATATTGGTATGACATACAAACGTAAGGTATTAACTGGAAAGGGGTGCGGCATGCACAGG
>PSRH01000106.1 GCA_003175915.1 Candidatus Melainabacteria bacterium
TCCTTCCTTGTTTTTAGCTGATTGCTCTTAAGCTCGCTGATGTTACTTCGACTTTGCCGCTTGCGAAGTCATATCTGAAAACATGTGTCCAATTACGGCCGGTGCCAGAGAAGCAACACCGGCGGCGATGGCCATGCCACCCAAAAGACAGAGAAATGGTTTTCGCGCAGTGCTCCAATGCGTAACGACGAACGCTATAGCGGCGAAAGGAATAAACAAGAAAGCCAGGCCCCAACCGACGTGCGTCCTAAAGGCGATGACTAGCAACCAAATAGCACCGACCAGGCAAGTGACAAGGGCAGCCAATCCGAATACACCTAACAGCAGTTCCATTTCTTCCTCTTCTATTTCTTGAGGCTAATTATCGAACACCTGAAGGGCACAATACCATCACATATTCGTAAGCTGTCTGTATCCGTAAAACAAATGAACGTCATCTTTCTCATCCGGTCGAAAGTTTGTCTTTGTAAAACTAAGCGTTTTTCCTTCGATCTTCGGTTCGCTCGGTCCGGAATATATGACCGTGCCCGTTGGCAGTTTCGACCACTTCAGGTCTGGAAATTTTTGCCCTTCGGGTAATGCGTTCGAAGCCATCAGATGGATTGGTTGAGAGAGCACATCAGGTTCAAATTTGACATTGATTTCGGCCTTGCCGATCGGTCCATGCCAGGAAGCACCTGTATGCAAAACATAATAGGTCTGATTGTACAGGCCGTTTTCAGAAGTAACTTGTGCCCCTGGTGGCAAAGTATAGACATCACGGATGTTGCAATCGCTGTTTGCTTTGAACGTAACAGTCTTAGTATGCCAGTACAAACTGCGATCGTTTGTCGGTACCAGTTTCGTCGGCACCTTCTTTCCATCAACATATGAATCGTAAGTTATAAACGTAGCTTTCAAACCCGGTCCTTTTGGCACTGGAAAGCCCTGATAAGGTTCGCTTGCGCCAAGACCCTGATCGGGAAAGCCCATGCGTACAATACACTTGGGACCGTGGTTGTGAAATAAAAAGCGGCAATCCACTTTGATCACTTTATCGTGGACGTCGATGGAGACAACTTCACTTTCCATCGTCACCGAGCTGTGCCCCTTGAGCAAATGCGGTGAGCCGCCGAAAGAAATGCCACCATCATCTGCCCGGACTCCCGCACCCGGGTTGAACAAGCAAAGGAGTGCGATTAGAAGTGCTCGAGTATCTGCAAAAACTGGAGATTTGCTGAATATCATCGGATTAGAACCCATATGTTTTGTCTGGTGTCTGCCGGCTATTCTACCTATGCCAGTGGCAGACTATCTTAAATCTGGCAATTTGATAATTGGATTCTGTAATGCAACGCTATTATTTCGCGTTAAATCGGCGATCGCGGGAAAAATACGCTCGGCAACCTGCTCGCTGGCAGCCTCTTGCGGATTGTTAATCCGTACTGAAGATTTATCGGGGAATGTCAAGCACGATGTAAGATTGGTGACATGAGATGCTGGTTTTAAGGATTAGAGCTCAGATGTAAAAAACATCTTCTAGTAAAGCCGTTCCGTCTTCGGCGCTCATAGAGTCTGACAATAAATAGCAAGTTGACTAGACACCCAATCGGTCCCTGAGAAATTGGGCTGGAGTTCGAGTGTCCGATTACACTTGATAAGAGCGTAAAATAGTTTCGCCTACTGATCCAAGTCTCGATACCTTATCAACTTGGGTTCCGATTAGACAGTAGTCAATTGCAGACAGAGAACATCGTTTTTCAGCGTTTCGCACAAGGACCAAATTTAAACATATGAACCGTCAAGCAAAATGTGTTTTAAGAACCAAATCGTGGTTTGCACTGGCGATGGCCGTTTGCCTGTTGGCATGGCTTCCTACAGGAGTTGTGGCGGCCACAGTCGAATATCTGCAGGCTAAGCCTCTATTTGAATCCGATACGTTGAGAGGTGTGCACATCAGACCAGTTAAGTCAGGTGCATTGAGAGTCCCTTTGATTACCTGGCCGGGTGATGTCGCCACTGTCTATACCGACCAAGAAGGCATCTTTAGGAAAGAAGGATTGGATGTCCAATTGTTCTGCGAGAATGATTTCGCCAAGCAAGTGAAGGGCGTGCTCGAGGGTGATACGCCCCTTCTGCGCGGCACCATGGGCATGATCAACGCTGCCAGTGAGACTCTAGCCAAAGAAGGCACGCAGCTTGTCGTTCTCTACCAACTGACCTGGAGCACCGGCGGTGACTGCCTGGTTGTCCGGCCAGGAGTGAGGTCCCTGACAGATTTAAAAGGCAAGAATATTGCTCTTCAGCTTTATGGTCCTCACATGGATTATCTGACCACCGTTCTTAAAAAGGCTGGTCTAAAACCTACCGACGTGAAAGAGCGGTGGTTAAAGGAATTATCCATTCCTACTTATGAAACGCATGGCGTAGCTGTCGATCCCAGAACAGCTTTCGAGGCGTCGTCTGAATTAGATGGTGCCATGGTGATCAGTCCAGATGCTAACGCGCTGACTTCAGGTGGAGTCGGCACTGGATCGGAAGGGTCCGTCAAGGGAGCGCGAGTGCTCTTTTCCTCAAAAAGCGCAAACCGGGTCATCGCAGACGTATATGCTGTACGTGCCGATTACTTCCAAGCTAATCGAGCCAAGATGGAGAACTTCGTGCACGCCCTCATGATCGGTCAGGAGAAGTTCGACGAACTAATGGCCAACAAATCGAGCGAGCAATCAAAGTACAAGAGCTTGCTTTCTAAATCGGCGGTGCTCCTGTTTGGTTCGCCCCAGGCCGTTGGCGACGTGGAAGGATCACTCGGCGGCGACTGTGAATGGGTAGGATACCCTGGCAACGTGGCCTTCTTTACTGGAGTAGGCACCACTCGCACATTCGCTAAGTTAAAGGATGAGATTCAATCCAGTTTCCTGGATCTTGGCCTGCTCAAGAACAAAGCTCCGTTGGATAAGGCCAATTGGGACTATAGAGCCCTCGCCGCCGGATTGTCCAGTACCAGTGTGGCTGCGGTTCCCAAACATGCTTTTGACACGGCAAAAACTCAACGTGCCGTCGAAAAAGAAATTGCGCGAGGTGTAGATACATGGCAGAAAGAAGGCTCTCTCTACAACTTTGAGATCTATTTCGCGCCACGACAGGCGAGCTTCAGTGCTGGAGAATATGACGCTGCTTTCAAGAAAGCGCTCGAGTTGTCGCAAACTCTGGGAGGGACTTTAATCACAATTGAGGGACACAACGCTCCTGATGCTTTGAACAAAGCCCGATCTGAAGGAAAGAGCGATACCGAACTCGCCTTGATTCAACAGGCAGCTAAGAACCTCTCGTATCAAAGAGCGCTGTCCGTCCGCCAGGCCTACCTTGATTACTGCAAACAATCAGGCGTACCTGTCGACGAATCCCAGTTTCTGGCGGTAGGAATGGGCACAAGCTCTCCTAAGTACCCGGTACCCCAGACTGAAGAACAGTGGAATGCTAACCGCAGGGTGGTCTTCCGCGTGAAGACAGTTGAAACTGAATTGGATAGTTTCAAGCCGAGCGGTAAGTAATTTCAAGCGAGGCAATCAGACATCATGAAGAGTTTAAACATTCTCAAAACAGCCGGATTGATAGCTGCCGTCTTTCTTTTCGCCGGGTGTAGCAGCACCAATAATCCTTCAACGGGTTCGTCCACCCGAACTACAGCCAGTTCTACAACCGATACTACCAACGACACCGGTGATGAGCAGGCGAGTTCTACGCCAGCCGGCAGACCTACGCCAGGTAAACAACAGGGAACCATTTCCCTCAGACGAAACTTTTATTTCGTCTTCGACGGTTCAGGCTCGATGAAGTATTCGCCGAAGAATGCAGCGAAGGACGCCGATCGGACAGGCCGCAAGATTGATGGTGCCAAGTGGGCCGTGCACGAGTTCATGAAGAAAGTGCCTGATGACGTCAATCTTGGTCTTTACGTGTTCGACAGCAATGGCAAGAGAGAGGAAGTTCCTCTGGGTCCTAACAACCGCACTCAATTTCTGGCTGCGATTGATGCTGTCAAAGCAGGCGGCAATACACCACTGGGAGATGCCATCGGGAGAGGGTCAAAAGCTCTCTGGAAACAATACAATAAACAGCTTGGATACGGCGAGTATCGATTGATCGTAATTACTGACGGTGAGGCTACGGACTATCTACCTTCTGGCGTCAATCAGGCAAAGGAACATAAGATTCCGATCTATACGATTGGCTTCGATATGGGTGAAGATCACGAATTGAGAAAGCATTCTATCTCCTATCGTTCTGCAGATTCCGCTGCCCAAGTTGAGCAGGCTCTGGAGGAGGCTGCCGCCGAGTTAGATATGTTCGATCCAACGGCGTTTCCCAGCAAGGCCGAACAAACGGCCAGACGGAATTGAGGTGGTGGAATCCTAGATGAATCGGAATTTCATCGGTGCTGTTCTAATTCTGCTCATTGGTATGGCCTGCATCGGGGCCTACAAGATGGTCAGCGACAAAATGCTGGAGAATAGCCAGATAGAAAACAGCGACGCCAAGTCGCGCCTCACTATTCATATGGGTGGAGACGGCTACCTGGGTTATTTCTTTATCAATTCACCTGAAATGAAAAGGCAATTGGCTAAAAGGGGAATCACACTCGATTTCACCAATGACGGTGGTGCCTATGCCGACAGATTGGAAAAATTTTCAAAAGGTGGTTATCAGGCGATCATCCTACCGATCAACAGCTACATCGAACATGGTGCTAAATACAAATACCCCGGTGTGATCCTGGCATCGATTGCTGAATCTAAAGGAGCTGACGCGATTGTCGGCTTCGCCGATAAATTGAAAACTGGAAGAATAGGCGACCTCAATGATGCCTCGCTAAAAATCGTCTACACCGCCCAAAGTCCATCGAGCTTTCTGCTCGATTTAACGATTGTAGATTTTGACTTATTTAATCTGAGCAACTCTGACGACTGGCGCCAGGAAGTCGGGGGCTCAACCGAAGCATACAAAATGGCCAAGAGCAGGAATGGCGACATCTTCGTCATGTGGGAGCCCGACGTCTCGCGGGCCTTGCGCGATGTGCCCGGTCTGAAGCTCGTCTGGGGATCGGACGGATTCAGTGGGTATATCGTAGATGTTTTTGTTTTTCGCCGTGATTTTGTCAACCAGCACCATGACGATTTAGTCAAATTTTTCGAAGCGTATTTTTCTACGATGAGAAGTTATGCTGCCGATCACCCGCGCCTTATCGACGACATGAAAATTGCTAGCGGCCTTAAAACTGATGAGATAGAACGGATACTCAAGAAAATCGACTGGTATGACTTTCAAGGGAACATCAGTCGCCAGTTCGGGCTGAAGTCGGTTGCCGGCAGCGATGCAGTCGAAGGTGTAGTCAACTCAATCATCGCCTGCACGAATGTTCTGGTAAAAATCGGCAAGTTTCAAAAGGACCCCCTGGGTGATCCTTACAAAATCATCAACTCTTCCGTTCTACAGTCCTTGCAAAATCGATTGCCAACAGAGATTGGTCATTCCGGAGGGAAAAGGGAGTTTTCAAGATTGACGGATGCTGAGTGGAGAAATTTGAAGGAGCTTGGCATCATGCGAGTAGAACCGATAACTTTCCGCCAGGGATCGGAGCTACTAAGCAGTGAAGGAGAGGAGCAGGTTGATAAAATTGCCGAAATGCTGATCAATAACTACCCTGATACACGCGTAGTCGTAAGAGGACATACTGGTCGCGGTAACGACGAGCAGGAATGTCTCAAGTTGTCGCAGCAGCGTGCCGAGGCTGTGGTGCAGAGACTAATTGCCGTACACGGCATATCGCCCAATAGGCTAAAGGCGCAAGGCAAGGGTATGTCACAACCACCGGAGCACCGGCCAGGTGAAAATGAACGCGCATACATGTACCGCATGCCAAGAGTTGAGTTTGTTTTATATCTGGACAACAGCTTTTAAAACGAGCGAGAGGTTGATGGCGGACAACA
>PSRH01000197.1 GCA_003175915.1 Candidatus Melainabacteria bacterium
CAATGCAGTAAGTAAAGATGCAAACCCCTTTTTCATATTGGTAATCTCTCCTTGCGTAACCTGAATCTAACGACGAAAATCATAGCTTAAATATTCCGGGCAGTCGTGCCCTTGAAACCCAGAAATATACGCTACGCCGGGAACAATCCTACAAATCCTCTGCAGCAGCCAAAAAACCCATCTCTTAAATAACGCTAATCTTTTACAAAACCTCGCCCAAAATATATCTCCTTGAAACACCGAAGAACTCGGTCCCGCTTGAGGTTCATGGCAACCCCTCAGGGGGGTTTCAAGGCGGTAACGGGGTGCTTACTGACGGAGGTAGTGAACCGCCGGTGATACCATAACATAGCTTCATTTTTGGCCTGATTTCAAGATATGCAATCGATTCGCCCGTCCATGTCTTCCAATCTTTTTTCGCTCAACCGTTCGGGTCGATTACAATGACACAATTGAAGCAGCCCAAGAATCGCCAATTCTAGAAGGCAACACTTGGCAAACTGCTAATTCAGGTATGTATGGCTGAGTTTCAACTACGTATTCATCACTTGTACGCCCGCTTCCTCAATATTTACGGGGACAGAGGCAATTTGATAACGCTGGCCAAGCGAGGCACCTGGCGTCAAATCGAGGTTGTCATCAAGCAACTTGGCTTGGGTGAGTCTATCGATCCCGACTGGGCCGATCTTTATTTCATAGGCGGCGGACAGGATAAGCAGCAACAAACTATCGCCGAGGATCTTCTCAAGCAGAGCACTTCCCTGCACCAAGCGGTAAAGGACGGTGCCGTTATCCTTTCCGTTTGCGGTGGCTATCAATTACTTGGACATTACTACCGCCCCCATGAAGGACCGGAGCTAAAAGGGATCTCCCTCATCGATGCATACACGGTCGCGGGCCATCGCCGCATGATCGGAAATGTTGTGGTAAAGCGGGCGGACGGGTCTACCTTGGTCGGCTTCGAGAATCACAGCGGCAAAACCTATCTTGGCAAGGACCTGCAAGCATTAGGTAAAGTGATAGTCGGCAACGGTAATAACGGCGATGACGGCATGGAGGGGGCCCAATCGGGTGGCGTCTATGGCACTTACTTGCACGGGTCACTCTTACCCAAGAATCCTCGCTTCGCCGATCAATTAATCAGACAAGCGCTTGAGCGTCGATACGGCAAAGTAGAGCTTCAGCCATTAGACGATCAGTTTGAATCCAAGGCCCATAAGAAAGCAGAAGCGCTGCCGGCATGAAAATACTTGCTGCCATTGAAGACATTTTGCCGGGAAGATGAGCCAGAGCTTGAAGACGCTGTCCATCCTAATTCCTGTGTATAACGAAGCAAATACGATCATGTCACTGTTGAGCATGGTCAATGAGGCATCCACCGCCTCGCTCACCAAAGAGTTGATCATAGTTGATGATGGATCAACCGACGGCACCGCCGACATTTTAAAGAAAATCGATGCCAGTCAGTACAACGCCAAGATCTTCTTTCACGCTCAAAATCAAGGGAAGGGTGCTGCCCTGCGCACTGCTCAGGCCCACGCCACCGGTGATGTGGTTCTGATCCAGGACGCTGACCTTGAGTACGATCCAAAGGAATACGCCGAACTTCTGGAGCCGATTCTCAAAGGTCGAGCCGATGTTGTCTACGGCTCCAGATTGTCCGGCGGACGGGTGACTCGGGCATTTAAAATCATGCACCTTTTGGGTAACCGCTTTCTCAGTCTGCTCACTAATCTGCTTTACGACTCGACGATCACCGATATGGAAACTTGCTATAAGGTCATGCGCGCACCCATATTCAAAGGAATCAAAATCAGATCCAATCGCTTCGATTTCGAGCCGGAAATTACAGCAAAAATCTTGAAGCAAAAAGTGCGTTTGTACGAAATGCCCATCTCCTACTACGGAAGAGACTATGATGAGGGCAAGAAAATCACTTGGCTAGATGGCTTTCAGGCCATCTGGGCTTTGATCAAATACCGCTTCGTCGATTGAGCGGTTCAGGGCTAGCTGCCGACTCAGCCGTGCTTGGCGCCACCCTAATATTTGTAATGTAGCAACTATGTTTCGCGGCCAACAAGCAGTATAGTCTTAGCCACTACTTACTACGCTCGAAGTCGCTCGCCATGCCCCGTTCCACTACAAACGGAAGACTTCTTAGGACAGCCAAGGTGCTTTGCATCTCTTACGCCGGGACGTCACTCTCCAGACACTACCTGGCGTTGTTGGCATTGATCCTGGTGACACTCTTTACTCTCTTCATTCGTTGAGTCATTTAATATGAATCGTCCAGCCTTATTAGTTTTCTCAGCTCTGCTAGCCTGCCCCAGCGCTATCGCTCAGGGTGTTAACTACAACTATCGCTACGGCGACAGTCGGATAATCATTCAGTCCGAAACCGGCCTGGTTCACCCCTCCGCCACATATATAGGACCAGGGACGTTTAGCAAGTCCGCACAGGGAATACCTGAAAATGGTCCTCAAGCCAACCCGGGTCTGCCAAAAGTAAACGCCGGGGGATTCATCGGTACGCCGGGTGACAACCTCTACGGCAACAATCCGATTCGTGCCGTGGAAGCCAAAAAAATGGTCCGCCAGCCAGTACGCGTCATCTACGTACAACCGCCGCAGCCACAAGTGCGACAGCCAAGAGAATATGCTTACACGCCCGGACAAAACTCCCCACTGCAATATGGTGGCGGAGGTACGGATACGGGTGTGCACATTGATTCAAGCGGCGCAGCCAGCTACGGCTCAGTCGGCGAACGACATTTCTAATTCGCCAAAGCAGTGCTCCAGTCGGCCAGGTGATGGCTTGGCGAACGCCAGCTTTTGACAGTTTGCCTAATGAAGAAAATACCGGTTATCTGGAAATGGCACCAGATGCCCCCAAAAGCTCAGGGCACTTTCTTGCTTGACGAAAGTCATGC
This sequence comes from Candidatus Melainabacteria bacterium, assembly GCA_003175915.1. Taxonomy (GTDB): domain Bacteria; phylum Cyanobacteriota; class Vampirovibrionia; order Obscuribacterales; family Obscuribacteraceae; genus PSRH01. The sequence goes on from PSRH01000197.1 coordinate 2,931, forward strand.
CCGGGTCTTGCTGCTTAATGGCTTTGAGCCACTGCTCGATTCCATCAGCTTCTTTACCGCGATTGAGCGACCGTAAGACGGCCTCCCACTCGGGCAGTATCTGCACTAAATAGTAAAAATTGTTCTCTCCGGCAAGACGAGCTTGGGCGAGCCTGAACCACCCTTCCGACTCATCATAGTTGCCTATCGCCGAGAAGAGTTCGGCAAGCTTCCAGGCTGGAAACAGGGGCTCATCCACACCATACTGATAAGCCGCTTTCAATCTGTCTATGGCCTGATAATAGCGCGTCTCTCTTAATGATATCTGCGCTAGCTTAACGTAGGACTCCGACAAAAGCTGGCCTTTTTCTTCTTCATGTGGGAATTCTTCATGTGCGACATTCAAAGCATCGATCGACTCAAGCAAGAGTTGCTCTTCCTTTTTAAAATCGCCTTTCGTATGGCTGATTTCCGCTAATTTTTGCAGAAGTTTTCCTCTGTGCACTTTCAGATCTGCATCTTTGAGCGTCAATGCCAAAGCCTTCTCAATAAAGGGACCAGTTGAGAACAACCATTCGCGACGGCCTGTAGTGCGAACTGGACGATCCCTCGAAGGCTCGTTGATCATGCCAAGCAAAGAATTGGTCGCTTGCGAACAAAGATCAAAGATTTCTCTGTCCGAGGCTTTATTAGCTTCGGCGGTTCTGACGGCAGCCTGATATAAATCCAGAACGCGCTTACTGTCACCTCTAATCTTCGCCAGCTCTGCCTTGTCTGCCAAAGTCTGAAAATCGATCACTGATTTATTGCTCCCAGTCAGCAAATCGTGTCGGCCTAAAGTCACAAATCCGGCCAACAACAAAGTCAGCGCCCCGGCTATGCCACCTAATAAAAGGAATCCTCTTCGCTTTCTTGCCCCCGTTAACAGCCGGGCTAGGCTGCGTTTGTTTAGGGTTCTCCTCCAACCCGACCATCGATGGTTGCCCGACTTTTGCGCTAATTCCAAATCCAGGGCAAGCTCCTGCACAGACTGATAGCGCTGGGCGGGGTCCTTTTCGAGGGTGCGCATTACCAGATCTTCCAACTCAGGAGAAATATTGAAGTCTGGTCTGAGTTTTCTTATGGAGCGGGGCTTCTGGTTTACGTGTCCCACGATGATTTGGATAGAGTTATCACCCTGAAATGGCGGCACACCTGCCAATGCCTCATACATGACTACTCCCAGTGAATAGATGTCGGAGCGCGCATCCAGCTCAAGACCGAGGCATTGTTCCGGGCTCATATAGACAGGGCTACCAATCACCTCTCCTGTTTGCGTCAGACGTGAACCGTCCTTTGCCGATTGTTGCAAAACCCTCGCTATGCCGAAGTCGACAAGTTTGACAAATTCGGAGCCGTCCTCCTGTTTTAAGATCATGATGTTGCTCGGCTTCAGATCCCGATGGACGATTTGCTTGTAATGGGCATGGATAAGCGCATCGCAAACTTGGCCGAATATGCTGAAGAATCGTTCTTGCACGAGAAAGCCTTCTCGCTTCAGGATTTGATCCAGACCCGATCCCTCTAAATAATCCATCACCAGGTAAGGCGCACCACTTGCAGTAGTGCCGTATTCATAAACAGCAGCAAGATTTGCGTGTGTAAGGGAGCTGGCTGCTCTGGCTTCAATTTGAAAGCGTTTGACATTTACCGGATCAGCAGCTAGTTCCGTATGCAGAAACTTCACGGCAACAGTCTTGTCCAATGATTTGTGCTTAGCCTTATAGACGACACCCATGCCACCACTGCCGACTCGCTCCACCACTTCATAGTCGGCCGGACTGCTTGCTAGATCGGGCAGCACTGTCAAGGAAAGTAGCGGACTAGCCTGATCATCAGATGGTCCGACACCTATTAAGGGAGCACGGTCGGCTTCAGCTGAGAAAAGTTCGCGAGAATCTGTCATCTAAATGGCCAATCCTCTTAGGTCGTCTTTAGGATCTCTCGGATCGTCGATCGTATGCCCCCAACTTCGCCACGGACCCCAATAAGCTTCGCCCTCGGCCTTGAAATATCGCGGGTTCTCGCGTTCAATCTGCTTCAAACGGGCTCTTACTATTTTGTCTTCTTTTACTCGACCACTAAGACGCAACGCCCTTTCGTACTGGAGCAAATGGTCAGCCGTCCAAAAGGAATCAGCCTTTTTCGCTGCGTCACGTTGCACTACTTGGGCGTACAACGGCACCGCCAAAGCCGGCTTTCCGAGCTTAATATAGAGCGCTGCCAACTTGGCTCCCTGTTCAAAAATTGCTTCCTGCTTGGCAGTGCATGCCTGAATGGCGTGGGTCAGATAGCCTTCCGCTTCTTGCATTTGTCCGCGTCTAATCGAGAGCGCTGCCAGCCAAACATAAGCTTCCTGCATGAGGACAACTTCATGCGAAGAGTTTTGTGGATCTATCTCATGCAATGCCTGCTTTAAGAACTCTTCCTCCTTGCCAAGTTCACCCTTCGTGTGACAAATATCGGCGAGCGCTTCCAGCACCTCTGCCCGATGAGTTTTAAAACTCGCGCTTTTCTGCACCAAGGCCAAAGCATTGCAGTAGAAGGGTTCTGTCAGAAGAAATAATTGCTTGCGCTTCTCTGGGTGTGCCATCAAGTCCTGAGAGGCCTTACGTGCATAAGAATCAAACCTGATCGATTCACGACTCATTCGAGGGTACATCATGCCCTCAAGTTCATCAGCGGCACGCAAATTGATTTCCAAGATTAATTGGTCCGAAGCCTTGGTGTTATGCGCCCAGTCGAGCATTTTCTGATAGGCGAAAGCAGTAGCTTTGCCATCGCCCTTTAGGGCCGAAAGCGTCGCCTCGTCGAGTAAGTCCTCCAATTCCGGTGCTGAGCTACTGAAAACAACAGGCGTCCTGGCCTTGAACAACTGACTGAAGCAAGGAAGGGAGCCGCCCGCAAAGAAGAAAACCAAAAGGCAAAAGATTAAGGATAGTAGCCGGACAAGAGTGCTTTCTTGCGCTCCGACTATTGTAAGAATTAGTCTGTGGGCATCACGTAAATGCGCCATCTTTTCCAACCCTCGTTTATCAAAAGCGAGATGTATTGGGTTTCTTGAGAGAAAGCACATTCATTCTGATTGGCAAGCATGGGAGATTTGTGAGCCGAAATTGCCGTCTCGTAAATTTCTGGAAAAGAACAAAATCGCCCAAATTCAATCTCAGATCGAATGCCTTCGATTAGCCAACCTAACTGCTAAACTGGAGGGTCTCAAGGTAGAGGGCGGGCAAACCATGAATCTTGATAAGATATCGACCTTTGGCAAGATGTTTGTTGTTGAGCCGGCAGGTCCAACCCTGACCGATCGTGAAAAGCGACTGCTGCAAGAGCTCAAACCGGCAGCAATTATGTTCCGCAAGAGAAATTTTCTCCAGGGACAGAACTATGAAGTCTGGCTGGCCGCCTATCGTGAGCTTCTTAAACAATGCCGAGAGGCAATTGGTAGAGAACGAATCATTGTCTCAGTGGACCATGAAGGCGGACGTGTGATCAGACCGCCCCTGCCGATCACGCCCTTTCCTTATGCTGCGAAGTGGGCTGATCAGGTAGCACCTGTGGCCACAGCCATGGTGATTGAACTCAAGTCGCTCGGCATCAATGTAAATTTCGCACCTGTCGCCGATATTCACTCAAATCCGGACAATCCGGTAATTAATGAACGATCCTTCGGCACCACTGCAAAATCAGTAACTGAGGCGGCAACCAAGTTCGCCACGGTAATGAGTAAGAACGCAATCATTCCATGCGCAAAGCATTTTCCTGGTCACGGTGACACCAAGCAAGATTCTCACTTTGGTTTACCCGTGCTTGAGTCAACTCTGGACGAACTTCGCAAGCGCGAACTGATTCCTTTTCAGGCCTTAGTCGATATGGGCATCCCCATGGTCATGACCGCCCACATTCTCTTTCCTAAGATCGATCGAGAAAATTCGGCAACTTGTTCAAAAACGATCTTGCACGATCTACTCAGAAAGGAAATGGGCTTTAAGGGCGTGATCATCGCCGATGCCTTAGGTATGAAGGCCATAAAAGCCGAGGAATACGACACGGTCGCCAAATCTCTGAACGCCAGCCTGGATCTTTTCTTAGTAGCCGGCGACAACGTCAATCTCGAAAGCGCTCTGCGCATTGCCGG
>PSRH01000083.1 GCA_003175915.1 Candidatus Melainabacteria bacterium
GCGATAATTTCGGCTACGTGCTGGATGCGAGCGATGCTTTTCAGTGAGGTGCCGCCAAATTTGATTACTTGCAGCGTCTTAAGCGGCTGAGAATCGCTCTTGCCTTCGCCCTGCACGTTCTTCACTTTTACGCTCTCAGACATTCAGTTCTTTGAGTCCCTTCTCGTCCACCTTCAGGTCAAGTATATGTGAGTCCATGCCTTGTTGTTTCAGCCAATTTGTTATTTGTTTGAGTAAATCTTTTTTCTTCCCCTCATGCACGGGCATAAGAACCGATGAGCCGGCACCGCTTAAGACGCAGCCGATTGCCGCACTGTCACGAAACTCCTTCTTGAGCGCCTCCAGTTCGGGTATCAACTCCGCACGGTATTTTTCATGAAGCCTATCATGCAACGCTTCTCTGGCAAGCTCCTCATCTTGGTTTTGAATCGCGGCAAGAAGCAGGGCGGTACGCTGTACATTATAGACGGCATCTTCATATGGCACTGTCTTCGGTAAAACGCTTCTGGCTTTGTTAGTAGTCAGTTGCCGAGGCGGCACCACCAGGATTAAATGCCAATCTTCAGGCCATTCCAGTCGCTTGGCCAGCACAGTTCGCCGGTCGTCCGCAATCGAGGTAACGACCAGACCTCCCAGTAGACTGGCTGCGGCGTTGTCCGCGTGCCCTTCGATAGCTGCTCCTAACGACAAAAGAGATTGCCGATCCGGTACGCGCTTGCACAATCTTTCGCTTGCATACAACGTTGCCATTACCATTGCCGCACTGCTGCCAAATCCGCGACCAATCGGAATTTGCGAGTCGACATCCAGGTGCAAGCGCTTGATTATCTGAGGTTGCATCTTGATTCTTTCTTGCAGTACTTTAAAAATGAAGCGCGGTATGGCTGTTTCCAGGCTTGACTGGTCCATGCCCGAGGCTGCGACGAAGGGGGCATTTTTTTCATTTTCCGGCAAAAGCGTGAAAGTCAGTCTGGCATAAATAGTAAGCGCCAATGCCAACGTGTCGAATCCCGGTCCTAAATTGGCCGTACTGCCTGGTACCTCCACCGTCACGCTGTCGGTTGATATGTTCTTTGATGAATGCTTGGACTTATGGTTTGGCTCCCTGGCCTTCATAGCTCTATAGCCTCTTTTAGCTTGGTGAGCGTTGGTTCAATTGTCGCTATCTCCTTCTCGCCTACCTTGATTGCCGTGTCCGGATCTTTAAGACCATTGCCTGTAAGAACACAGGTGACAAATGCTTGCTCAGGGATTAAGCCTGCTTTGACCTTCTTGATCAAGCCGGCAATGGCCGCTGCGCTTGATGGTTCGCAAAAAATTCCTTCTTGATGAGCGACCAGCTGATAGGCGTAAAGAATCTCTTTGTCTGAGACAGAGTCTATTTGGCCGTTTGATTCATGAGCTGCTTTTACAGCCTCTTGCCAGCTGGCCGGATTACCGATGCGGATGGCTGTGGCAATCGTCTCGGGGTTGCTTATCGGCGCACCCTTTACTATAGCGGCTGCGCCTTCGGCTTCGAAGCCGAACATGCGTGGGCGGTGCTGGCACATACCTGAGTCTTGACAAAGTTTGAAACCGCGCCAATAGGCGCTAATGTTGCCGGCGTTGCCGACGGGGATGAAGACAAAATCCGGTGCCCGCCCGAGCTTCTCGACTATCTCGATAGCTGCAGTTTTTTGACCTTCAAGCCTGTATGGATTGATTGAATTGACAATGGTAATCGCATATTCCTCAGCTACTTCGCGCACCAGTTGCAGGGCCTGGTCGAAATTGCCATTCACTTGCACGATTTTTGCTCCGTATAAGATCGCCTGGGCAACTTTACCGAGGGCCACCTTTCCTGCTGGCAGAATCACGTAGCATTTCAGTCCAGCTTTGCCCGCGAACGCTGCGGCAGAGGCACTGGTGTTACCTGTGGAGGCACAAATGACAGCCCTGGATCCGGCTTCTGTCGCCTTTGAAATCGCCAGAGTCATACCCCGATCTTTGAAGCTGCCGGTCGGGTTCAACCCTTCCAACTTGAAGAAAAGCCGCATCTTGGGAACCCCCAGTAGTGCGGGCAAGTGCTCGGCCGGCACAAGCGGCGTGCCGCCCTCACCAAGGCTGACAATCGGTGTCTTATCCGTTACCGGCAAGTGTTCGCGGTACTTCTCAATAAGTGTTAGCTTTTCAGGCATCACTTTCTGTCCTGAAGATGCGGAGTTTTGATTCGATCTCTTTCAAGAAATCGCATTTCAACAACTCACTTACGGCAGAATCCATATTGCTATTTAAGACCTCCTCAGTAAGGATAGCGACGCTTGCCTGGTTGTTGGTCACGCCCTTTTGAATAATGCTATCAATGCTAATTTTGTTTGCGCCTAATATAGTGCCGATGCGACCAATCACCCCCGGTGCATCTGACACGGAAAGGCGCAAGTAGTAAGGGCAAGAATACTGACCTGCTTCGACAAGCTCGGCCCAGTTAGAGGTTATCTCAAGGCTGAAGTAACTGGCAAAATCAGGCAATTTGAGGGCAGAAGCTAAATTCACCACATCTCCGACGATGGCCGAAGCCGTTGGCATCTGTCCTGCACCTGGTCCGACCATAATTATCTCCTCAATCAGATCACCTCTGACCAGAACGCCATTTTGGTGCTTTGACACCGCTGCCAGTGGGTGTCCGAGGGGCACCAGCATGGGATGAACGCGAACATCGAGTTGGTTTTTGTTTACCTTTCGAGTTATTCCGACGAGCTTGATGCGATAGCCCATCTGCTTTGCTTGGGCAATATCGAGCGCGCTTATTTTTCTGATACCCTCGCGATATATTACTGGCGGCCGGACAAATTCTCCGAAAGCCAGCGCCGATAAAATCGAAAGCTTGTAAGCAACATCAAGTCCATCCACATCATTTGTCGGATCGGACTCGGCTAAGCCTAGAGCTTGTGCTTCTTTCAAGGCTGCCTCATAACTGACACCCGCGTCTTCCATCTTCGAAAGAATGAAATTTGTTGTTCCATTGAGAATACCCGTTACCGAAGATATCTTCGTGGCTTCCAGACCCTTATGCATCGTGGAAATTAAGGGCACGCCGCCGGCAACTGCGGCTTCGAAAAATATGGTCACACCCTTTTCGCTCGCCAGAGCAAAAAGGGCAGGTCCATGCTTGGCGATCAGCTCTTTGTTGGCAGTGACGATGTGCTTGCGCCTTTCGATCGCGGCCAGGACATATTCCAGGGCGGGGTGCTCGCCGCCCATTACCTCAATGAGAATTTCGATTTCCGGATCATCGATTAAGTCAGCGACGTTAGTCGAGACCGGGCAAGGCGCTGCCACTATGCGTGGTTTATCCAAGGTACGCACGGCGATCTTCTTAAGAACTAGTTGTCGTTGTTGAGATAGCAGTTGAGCTACGCCGCTGCCGACGGTGCCCAGGCCAATCATCCCCACTACTATGCGTGCCACAAAAACCTCAGAGAACTGCTCGCACCGAAATCAATATTACACGAGAACACCGGGCAGGCGCAAAAGCGTCTGAGCTTAAAGACCTTCTGCCTTTTGTTATGAGAATCGGTCAGGTTGGGCTGCTCGTTAGTGTGCGGAAGAAATCGTTGACGCGTTCATCCATTTGCCGGATTCCTTGCCGAGGAGGCGTCACATCGATATCGCCCACCTGCCAGAATTCCACCTTCTCGTTTAAATCAGGAAACAGGTATTCGACAAGAGGACGGTGCTCTTCTTCATTAAGAGCAATGATTCGATCGGCCCGTAGCAGATCCTCTCGGCTGACCCGCTTTGGAAGGCGGATCGGTGCCGATAGAGTGATCCCCCTTTCTAATAGGGCATTTTCGGTGAAACTGGCAATCGGGCCAAGATTGGCAGCACCTCTTTCACAAGCCAGTCCACAAGAATCGGCTATCCACGGCGCTTCTGCCTTACGGGCAAGAAAATTGAACAACTCCTCTGCAAAGCGACTGCGGTAGTAGTTTCCCGTGCAGAGGAAGAGCACTCGCTTGATCTTCCGGTTTTCATTTGTTGCCATTTGGGAGTATTTTAACCGCCTTTAGATTATTTGATCCGGCAGTGGCGTATTATATGCTTCTTGTTTCGCGGGGTTAGTTGGGCTAAGTGCTAAAAATAAAGATTGTTCGATCACTGTTCTCAAGAATCTGGCTTGGGTTGGTCATTCTTATCATGATTGGATCGCTCGTCTGCCATGCGCCAGTTAAGGCGGATCAGTCGACTGGTTCTGAGTCGGAGACCGAGAGCGCCGAAAAGGAAGCGGCTGCTCAACCACCAGCCAAGGAACCAGAAAAGGTTCAGGTGATCGTGGCGGTCGACGTGCCGGTCAACGCCAACGCTCGCGACCAGTTTCTCATGTCGCCCTTTCCTGTGGCGCCGCCGGACGTGACCGACGCCGATTTCTATTTACCGACTAACGCGGATGAGCTTAAAGAACTTCTCAAGGGCGCCGTACTCTATAAAGCGGGCACACCCAATCAGAGCCCGCCTGATTGGCGAGTGGACCGCGCTCTGCAAATGGCGTTACGCCATACGAGAAAGCACATACCCCTGATTTCTCAGGGATTAGATCAGTGGCTCGATGATTTCTTTCCGCAATTCCAACAGGAAGTTATGGCGCTCAATGCCGATCAGAAGTTGAGGCAGAAAAGATTTGCTAACTGTGGGATGCATGAGGGAGCGCGAAAAGCCTACCGGGACGATGCAGGCAACAAGGGACTTACCCCGATTTCGGTTAGAGTCGGTCAGGTCAAACGTGGTATTCGCCAGGGGAAGACTTATGTGAAACCTGCTGTATGGTGGGTAATTGGCACACATTCAACGCCAGGGTTGACTTATTATTGGCAGGAACAGAGAACCATTCAAGCAGGTATGGCGCGCATGGTTGAACTGACTGAAGCAAATGCTGCCCTCATAAAGGGTCATTTTTAAAAGACGTTCAACGGACTGAAAAATCTTTGCCTGTATCGGGGTGAATGACACTAACGCGTACCGGATTTTTCGAGTTAAGTGTTTGAATAGCGGCGGCTGCAGCCGGTTCAGTCATTGCTTCTGCGCATACCCTGAGAAAGTCGTTGATCAACTCAGAACGGTTAGCATCGCTCTTGTAATACAGGTCTTTCATCTGTGCCCCTAATTCACTAGCGCATGTCCAAGATGGAAGACTGGCAGCGAAATTGTAGTATTTCCAGGATGCTGCTTCGCCGGGGTGCGTGCAATTCGGGTCGTTTGCCTCCCGCTCAGTGAGGGCTGAGAGTTCTAACAGTCCGTGCCATGGGTAGCAACCTAGATCTAGCTGTGCTATTGCTTCGCCGTCAGTCAAGGTTGTTCTAAATTCTTTAACACAGGCAATAATCAGCATAGATAAGCCTGCCTTCCAGTCAGAGCGATTGCTGATCATGAAGCAATTGTCCTCATACACGGTACTGCCCCAGGGCAGGTCCCGGCTTTAGTTCGTTTAGCCTTGAGTGTTCGTTCGAAAAAATCAATCACTTTAGCTTCGTTCTCGGGTGAATAGAAACCATGGTTGGCTCCCTTGAGAAGAATTAGAGTGCTGTCTGCGCCAATCGATTTGAGGTGATCGTTGAGTTCTCTGCTTTGTTGTGAGGGTACAATCGGATCTTTCAGTCCGTGCATAATCAAAAATGGAGGCAGCTCGCGCTGGCTGTAGAAAACCGGGCTGGCCTCTCGCGTCAGGGCAGGGTCACTCGCCGGTGTGGTGCCTAGAAGTCGAGTGAGCAAGTCATTGACAGCCAGATTGCCACCAGATTGGGGAGAAATGGAAACGAGATCAGAAGGTCCGCACCAATCGCAGACAGCGGCAACATGGTTGGACACTTGCCGATCAGGACTTGCCCAGGGAGGAGCGGGCATATCCCCGGTTAATCCAGCCAGGGCGGCCAGATGCCCGCCGGCAGACATGCCCCATATCCCGATTGCATCGGGATCGAGATCATAATCGGCAGCGTGCAAACGCAGCCAACCGATCGCCAATTTGCAATCTATTATCTGAGCAGGAAATGCTGCCTGGGCACTCAATCTGTAGTTGATGCTGGCAACAGCAAAACCGTTTCTGACCAACTCTCGAAAAGGAAAGAAAGCCTTGTCGCCGGATTCCCAGCCACCTCCGTGAATGCAAACTACCAGTGGGTATGGACCTTTGCCGACAGGCAGATAGAGATCGAGTAAATTGGCGCCGTTGTCCGTGTTCGGCCCGTAAGCAAGATTACCAAAGGCAACCGGTTGAGGACGGTATCTGTGTTTGTGCCGGCAAGCGCTAGCGCCAAAAATAATTGTTAGACAGAGCACTAGAAGAAGCGCTTTGTCCGCCCTCAAATGTGCCTCCTAACCGTTCCAATGCTTCCGATCTGGACGATCAGTGTATAGGGTTTAACGGATTAATTGCAATCTCTGCCTGGGCAAATTAGTCTTCGTCTTCCTCGTCCTTAACGGCGGGCTGGACCACTAACGACTCAGGTCGGTCGCAGCCACATTTCGGACAAGCTAACTTTGCCGGTTGCAGGTAGAAGAACTGAGCGTCACAGACTGTGCAGATGTACTCTTGGGCTTCCTGAACGTATCTTTCAGTAGATTTACGTGACATTTGGTTTTTGCTCCTTGGTTAGTGGTAGCAGCGCAAATAGCCAGTTGGTCCTTTCATCTTAAAAACTGAATTGTCCGAGAGTCCTCTGAGTCTTAAATATAAAGCCAATTAGGCGGGTATTCAAGTAACCGCCACGTCGTGTGCTTTCAATTCCTCTTCCTTTGCTTGCTTAATTGCTTTGATTACACCTTCGTCTTCCACCTGATCGAAGTCCAGGTAAAACTGACCAATCGCAGCAAAATCGAAGAGGATGTGTAGCGCAATGATTTGATCGCAACTCTTCTTGAGGAGCATGTAAGCCCCATGGGACATGACTGGTGTGGCAATGATTACTTCATGGGCACCACGGTGCCGGGCACTTTCGATGGCGGCCAGAACGGTCATCCCGGTTGCGATACCGTCGTCGACGATAATCACTTGCTTGTCCTGCATGGTCGGGCGGTCCGAGACGCCGGCGGACTTTAGCCAGTACTCTTCCTGAGCCCTGGTCTTGTCGATCAAATATTGCCTCTGGGAGGCAATATACGCTTCATCAATACACAGCAAGCGGACCAGTTCATCATTAATGGTTACCACTCCATCGCTGGTCACTGCTCCCACGGCAAGCTCCGGTTGCTCCGGGGCGCCGATCTTTTTCGAGGCGATTAAATCCAGGTGACTGCCCAGCATGCGGGCCACTTCAAAGGCAACAGAAACGCCGCCGCGCGGTAAGCCCACTACTATCAACTGGCGAGGATTAAACCGCGTATCTTGGCTGATCGCTTGCCAAACATGGCGAGCTAAAAGGAAACCAGCGTGTTGACGGTTTCTAAACATTCCGCTTCCTTCTT
>PSRH01000120.1 GCA_003175915.1 Candidatus Melainabacteria bacterium
CCGCCGCCGCCGCCGCCGCCGCCACCGCCGCCGCCACCGCCGCCGCCGCCACCGCCGCCGCCGCCGCCGCCACCGCCGCCGCCGCCACCGCCGCCGCCGCCACCGCCGCCGCCGCCGCCGCCGCCGCCACCACCACCTAAACCGCCGCCGCCACCGCTAGTAACGGGAGGAGGAGGTTAGAGGAGGAGGTTAACGGAAAACCATGGGCAAGCCCACCATAACGATACAAAAGCTATTGCTAACGCTATTTGTAATCCTGGTGGGCTTCGCCTTTTGCAAGAGTTTTCAAGTTGCTGGGTCAACCAGAATCCACAACCAAGCGGACGAACTTAAAGAAGAGGAAGGAAAAGAAAAGGCTGCGCTAGCCAGCGCTAGTTCCGGCGAAACCAGGGCACTGAAAAGACAATTAGCTCAAACCCTCTGGCAAGAAAATAATTTTGCCGAAGCAGGAAAACTCCTCACTGAAGTGCCGGCAGTCCCCGAAAAGAAGGGTGACGCCAGGTTTGTAAGCGACAAGTCAATGCTGGCCGCGCTCAGCCTGGACGCTGGAGCTCTCCCTGAAGCGATTAATCTTTACCAGTCCATCCTTGCTTATGATCGGGAAAATCTCGGCGACTCAACTAGCGCCACCGCCAGAGATTTAAACAACTTGGGCGTCGCCTGTTACATGGCAGGACAAACCAGTGAAGACCCAGCCAAGCGCAACACCTACTTCAGCCAGGCGTCTGACTACTACTCTCAAGCTGCCGAAGTTATTCGCCGTCTGGGCAACGACCGGGAGAATTCCTGGCGGCTTGAGCGCATTCTCGCCAATCAAGACCTGGCAATCCGCGATTTAAATAAAGCCAACCAGGCGCCATTCGATTTCCACAAGAGCCCGAATAACCAGATGCTTTAAGCGGTAAATAAACCTCCGGCTGAGCTAACCGACCGAATAAAATTGCCAGCATTAGGGAAAAAATAGCTTGGGCCAATATTACTAGTGCGTTGAAAAATGAAAAAGAAGACTTCCATATTGCTAATCGTCGCGGTCTGCCTGATCGTGACTGCCCTGGCATCCTATAGCAACATGCTGGCGGTAAAGACCGCGCCAGTGACACCCAAACCGACTAATGTTGTCGGCCCATTAAAAGAAGGTCCCGCTTCGCTAGTGACGATTACCGCTGGACCCTTCGATATCCACCGAAAATACCGCTCGATGGAGGGTCCCTACGTCAATTTCAGTAGCACGATCGCTGACATGGTCGCCTCGAAAAACATTAATCTGCCGGAAAGCCAGGTCATCTTTGTCGAGGGCAATAGCGGTCCCGGTCCTTCCATGCAGTCTATGACGGGGGCCAGTGGCGTAGCCCAGGGATTGGTTGATGCCAGCAGTTCCCCACGCGCCCTCTACTGGCTGAAAGGCGTTAAGTTGGAAGTTCTCGACGAGAACAACAAGGTATTGCCCACGGCAGAATTCATCTGCCATTACAATCTGGACGTGGATCCGCAGTTTCGCAATAATGCTTTTCCTGAAGGGGAGCGCTGCATGAGCAGCCGCATCGTTACGATTACGCAAGGTCAGACAGATATACAATTTCCCGAAGGCTACGCTGTGCCAGTGGCCAGTGATGAAAGATGGAGCATGGTATTTCAGGCGGCCAATCGGACTACCGCTGAACATAAGCGGGTGAAGCATCGCTGCACTATGTACTTCCTGAAAGACTCGGATCTCGTCTACCCCGTCACACCGCTTCATTGGTTTGCACCCTACGTCCGGGTGGTATTGGACAAAAATTCACTAGAACTCGCCAAAGCTGAAAAGCAGAATTGTCCTTCTTGTTTCGGGCTTTCCATGGGCGTTAATGCCCCCAATAACACAAAAGATGGTGTCTTTACCGAGCCTTCCGGACGTCGGGTCACTGGACACTGGGTCATTCCACCCGGTATCCACAGCTACCGATCGATCGTCGATGAAGCGCTTGATCCTGGCTTCGCGGCAAAAGACAGAGTGATTCACGCCGTCTGGAGTCACCTCCATCCTCTCTGTACAAATTTCTCGCTCTATAAATGCCAAGGCGATACACGCAAACTGATTTTCTCAAACAATGAGAAAACTAAGACGACCTCCGGCCTGGAGATAGAACATATAGACTTCCTTTCTTCCAAGGAAGGCATCCCCATGCCGAGCAAGGCCAAATACGAGTTGGAAGTGACCTACAACAATACGACCGGAGAACCTCAAGATTCCATGTCGGTGGCCGGCATTTTCTTCGAGGATCCGACCTTCGCCAGACCAGACTGGACATTTAAATCCGAGCCCATGAAAGTCAATTGCATGGTCAAAAACCACTGCCAGGCCAAAGAAAAACCTGCTGTGGCAACGGTTGTCGCTCCCGCTCCGACTCTTGCTTCCCACGCTTCTAATTTGCCTTTGTTCGACCGAGCCAAAGACGGTCCCCTGCTTTCCAAAAAACAGCTGATTGAGATCAAGACAAACGCTGGACCAATAACCATGGAGCTTGATCCTAGCTCAGCTCCAATTACCTGCACGCAAATATATAGACTGTTTGCCAAGCATGCCTTCGACGGCACGCCGATTTGCAACTATAGCCCTGCTTATCTGATTCAGGTGGCGCTTGCCGAAGATAAGGTGGGCGGACAACCTGCCCTGCCCGAAACGCTCAAGCACGAGCTCAGAAGGGTCCCCACGGAGATTCCTGCCAATCCTGCCGCAGGGCTTTTGCATAAGAAAGGAACGATCACCATGTCTCGCGATCCGCAGGATCGAGATGCCGGCAGTAGCTCGTTCTCAATAATGTTGGCTGATGCTCCTCACCTGGATGGCGACTATACATGCTTTGGCAAAATCGTTGAAAACGCCGCTACCGCAAAAACTTTGAAAAACATTTCTGAGCACTGGTCGAACGGCAAATTCTGGATCGTCAGCTCGAAGGCCCTCTAATCTGCTGACAATCGCAAACGAAATTTTGCCGAGATAATCCGCTTGGCGGCAGTCATCCATCTGGATAAATCCGCCGGCTCGACAAAGTTTATAAAAGAAACGATCATCAACCATTCAAAGACGGGCACGCTCAAGGCAGCATCCACACCCAGGTGAAGAATAAGGGCCGCAGCAAGCACAATGTAACGCACCTTTTTTAACCAGACGAGAGTAAACATGCTGAATTCGACAATGAGAGTGAACCAGGTAAGAAGTTTGCAGACCGCTAGATTATCAAACAACCAGGACATAGGCAGGTGCACCAGATTATCAATCCGGGTGGCATAGTAAACAGCAGTGCCATCGAGCCATTGAGGCACGAAGAGTTTACTTACGAATGAATGAGCGTAAATCAGGGCTACCTGCACCTGTAGCATCCTTTGTGCCCAGGGGCAATAGCGCATAGGTTCGCTCGATGGAATGCGGCGGTGTTTTAGCATCGAATCGACTGAGAGAGCCTCGCCGGCGGGACTGAAGGTGAGGAATACCGCCGCCAGTCTCTCGAAAGTGTCGCCGCCGTGCAAGTTGAACGTATCGTGCTGCCTGAAGGAAATCAGGGCCAGGGCCATAAATGCCGCACTATATCTGGTGCCAAACCCTATCGTCAGGAAAAAAATTGCCAGAACATAGGTCCAGAAGAAGGCAATAATCCACTCGTCGCTTCTCGGTAATAAAAGGATAAGATCCAGGCGCGGTAAGCCGTCCCAATAGTGCCCTACCACGCTATCAATTGAGACGATGCCGTTGAGGCCATACCAGGAAAGGAATCCTGGCCAAGTGTGCACAATGGCGTTCTGCATGGCAATCAAACCAAAGAGGATCCGGAAAATTGCCAGGGGCAATGGGGATTTTGGTTCGAACCAAAACTTACACCATCGCTGCCAGCATCCCGCCAATATCATCGCCAGTCCCTATCAGAAAACTTATAGACGAAGATGGTACTGTATTTGGTGTGCTCCGGCAATTCTCCTCTCTTGATGAAGACCTTGTCGACCTCAGGAATCTGCGCGGATAAAACATGAAGGGCAAAGGACATCGGTTTATTTTGCGGATTATAGTTGAGACGCCCCAGATAGCGGGCCAGATCAGGACAGAACTCCCTGTAGTATTCCGTGGGCAAATAATCGACATCCCACTTGCGAAATCGCTGTAGCCGGAAACCATCCCAGAGGTTCAGGCGTTCCATGCGGGGCGGCTCCCAGAGCATAACTGTACCGTCGGCAAATGTGAGAGTGGCAAGGGTATGCAAATTGAAATGGCGAAGGTCGCAACTAAACATCGACCATTGTTGACCAAGACCCCAGAACTGCCACCACATCTTGACCGGCTCTAATAATCGCTCTCTCCAACCGTATGCCGGCAAGAACCAGAGGACATTTACGACGATATAAAAGACGCTGACGATGGAGAGCACGATCTCCCCAAGCGTTTTACTGGTCGGCCGAGATAAATTGCCCTGCATATCCAATCTGCCGCCCTTTCACACAGCTAACCATTCTACATTGGGATCGAAACTTCTGGGACAGGCCGTGGCGAAGCCGGGCGAGGCATGGCCTCGCCCCTACGGCACGGATGGTTTAACTCACGGAATCTCTATCGACCAATACTGCAATCTCAACTGTAGGGGCGACGCATGGCGTCGCCCGGTTCAAACAATTCCGGCGTGGCGGGAACCCCTCCAACTGATATCTTGGGCACCCTAACAAAACGGCCTAGCCGCCGCCTCCCCCTCCGAGTACGGCATTGACCGGTGCTCTCACAGGTGCCGGCCGGACAGGCGTGGCGGCGGCAGGCCCTCTAGCGCCTGCATTAATCTGTTCTCTTACTGCCACCAATGCCTCTTGCTCTTCTGAAGTTTTTGCCGACTGCATACCCTGTTGACATAGTTCTATCGCCTTTTCTGGAAAGCCAAGAGAGTTATACGCCAGCGCCATCTTTGCATATACTTTCGCATTGACATCATCGCTTTCCAAACAAGGTTTTAGGAGGCGGATTGAATCTTTCGCCCTGCCCAACTCGGTAAGGGCATCAGCCATAGCTAGTTTGTCTTCAAGTGTCTGACCTCCCAGGTTGGCCAGGTGCTTGAACTGTTCGAGGGCACCAATGGGCTGCCGATCCTCAATAAGAGCATAAGCCAGATAGCGTCTTGCTCGGGCGTCATTCGGGAAAAGCTTAACGGCTCGACTCAACTCATCAATTGCCCGCTGTGCCTTACCGCGCGCCAGATCGCGATAGCCAACGTCCAGGAGTTCGTTCAGGTTGTTGCTCAGAGAAGCAGATTTTTCCCCTTCACTCGCGTCTTTGCTCTGGCGCGTGGTCTGAGCAATTTGCGCAGACGGTGCGTAAGAACCTCTGCGGAAAGAGGCGAGGGCAACGGCAAGCTTGCTCTTCGCCTGAGCAGAACGCGGGTTTATATGGCAGGCTTGCTGAAAATCGTCGGTCGCTTTATCAAAATTCTTGCGATCTAGATAGAAGTTTCCTCTCGTCATATAAACATCAAACGATCTGGGAGCAATGCTCAGGGCCTTTTCAAAATCATGTTCGGCACTAACTTGTCGGCCCAAACGTAACTGGCAAATACCCCTGACGTGATAATAGTCCGAATTATTTGGTTTGAGCGCAATGGCAGAATCGCAATCGGCTACGGCACCGGAAAAATTACCAAGACGCATGTAGCACTTGGCTCGGCGCAAAAATGCGTCGGCGTTCTGGCGATTTTCGCCAATTGCTAGGGTCAATTTCTTAGCGGCGTTTTGGTAGTCGCCAAGATCCATGTACAGTTGAGCGAGAAAATTCAGGACGAAAAGCGGTTGCACGTCACCATAGCTAACCGGCGGTAGCTTAAGTGACTTTTCCAGATCGGCAACAGCCTTGCGCTTATCGCCTAGTTGGTTGAATGTCTCACCCCTTAAAAGATAAAAGCGGGGGTCCTTGTCATTAAGTGCGATTCCTTTGTCAAAATCAGCTAGTGCCTGCTGAAATTTCCCATCAATCCCGACGAAAGTACCGCGATAGTAATAAGCCTCCGCCAGTTGCGGATCAAGTTCCAGGGCCAGGGCTATATCTTTTGAAGCTTTGCCATTCTCGTAGAGCGAATGTTCGCACCAGGCGCGCCTCATATATACATTGGCATTTTTCGGGTCAATTTCGGCAGCATCTTCGCAGTCTTTCAAAGCCTTTTTGAACTGCTGCGCTTTGATCAGACAGCGAGCCCGACCCAGATAGAGGCTGACATTTTTCGGAGCATGGGAAATGGCGACGTCGTAGTCTGCAATGGCCGCATTATAGTCGCCTATCTGCGCATAGGCATGGGCGCGATTGCCCCACAAGCCGGTATGCGGGCCGCTGGTCACAGCAATGGCCTGGGTATAATCCGCAATTGCTCTTTTGAAGTCACCCACACCCAGATAGGCGGTAGCTCGCCGCTCAAGCACGTCCTTATAGAAGGGATTGATTTTGATGACATTGCTGAAGTCAGCGACAGCATCCTTTAAATTGCCCTGTTTGCTGTAAATCTGGCCTCGCTCATAAAGCGCGGCAACCGAATTCGGATTAAACCAGATAGAAGTATCTAATTCTGGCAGGGCTTTCTTGGAGTCGCCTGCCTGAATTAAGGCCTCCGCTCTCTTGAAAGCTTGTTTGCTCATAATTGAGAAGCTCACCGCTCCAACCAGGAGGAGAAGGGCAGCCGCACAGGCGCAAAGACCAATCTTCCCACTGTTTTTTTTGCAGTAAGTCTTCCAACCGTGAAGCTTAGCTTTCCATTCGTCCTCTTGCCCGCCTGGCTGCGTCATCTCAGGAGACTGGTCCATTTGTCTGGCCTTATCACGATCGGCCGACTTGACTTCCGACTGCTCTTGAGGGGCGTCTTTACCTCTAAGCGGGATGGAATTGAGGGCTTGGTTCAGATGCGAAAATTTGGAGTTCTTAAGAGCCATAGTTGTAGTTTGTTTTGCCAGCCTTTCGGTGACGCTGCTTCTATCCTAAAGAAGCGCAACTTTAAAATACAGTACCGACAGCCCAAAATGGCATGCACGATCGAGTGCTTTACCTCTGAAATACCCAGGCTGCCCAAGAGTCAAACCCGCTAAAGTGCCAGCTATTAGTCTGCTTCCCGAAAAGATTTCATGAAATCTTTCATTAGCAGGACCTCATCAATTAACTAACGGCTCCTACCCAGGCAATTGTTCAAAATCTATTGCCAAACCTCTTCCAAACCGGCTTAGTTACCTTGTCCCTGTTTTGAAAATTAGCTTCGTCTGCTTGCTACCGCCTCGAAGCTAAGTCAGTCGAGAACCAAAGAATTAGACTACCGCAGTGGCCGGAACTATACTAAACTAGAAAATCGATACTAGAAAGCTCCTAAATGAGAATAAGTCATTGAAGACTGTTTCTACAGCCACGTTAAAGGCGCGCCTCTTACACTATATCGACGTGGCTGGCGTTGAGCCGATTGTAGTTCAGAAAAAGGAAGGTCCGGTAGCAGTAATTGTTTCGTTTGATGAGTACACCCGGTTGATTTCGCTCGAGAAGAATTATTGGATTCAACGCTCGAGGAATGCAAAAGGAGCAGGCTACCTAGGCGTGGCGAAATCGACTGAACTCCTGAAAGCGGGACTCGATGAAACAACTTAACCTTTCCAACGAAGCCGCTGATTTCATAACTAGTCTCGACAAGAAACAAGCTACG
>PSRH01000032.1 GCA_003175915.1 Candidatus Melainabacteria bacterium
TGGGGAAGCGCTTCATGGCGTCGTTGACTAATCGGGAAGCCATCGCCATTCGCCCGGTTTTCGTTTCCGCCTTGATCATTCCAACGATAGCTTTCAGCTGATTGGGTCCGTATTTGAGAGCCAATTGATATTGCTCGTACGATTCTCCCGGCAGTCCCAAAAGTTCGTAGCAATTTCCGAGAAGAAGATGGGCGCGATAGTTGCTAGGATCCTTTTCCAAGATCGCCGCCAGGTCGTCATAAGAACGATCGGATACGCTCTCTAACTCGACTTCCTGAGCAATTCTGTCGAGAGTCGACTCTGTGGTTTCTTGCTTTACAGCAGAGCTGGTTACCGTGGCAAGGCAACATCCGGGGTAATTCAGATGTAATTGCAACAAGAGAAGGGAAGACAAGAAATAAGGTTTGATTCGCACCCTAGTGTCCTAGCTTGTAACTAATACCGATTGTAGAAGCAAACCAGGGGTTACGGCTTTTAGCAGCAGTAATTGCACAATAATTTTTGCCTTTGACCGCCACTATGGCATTTTGAGTTTGATTGTCCGGCAGAATCTTCCATGAATAACTTGCCAGGGCATCACGATACCAGTCTAATACCTGTTCTGCCGGCTCATGAACGGCGTATTTCAACTCTATCCTGCGCACCGGCAAAGTTGAATCTGCTGGATAATCAAAGCCGCCCAGGAAATAACTCCTAGCAGAATACCGTGGTAAATCTGGCAGCTCCACCGGCGTCTTTAATATGGTCGCGCCCGTGCCTTTGTAGACAGTACGTGGATCTTGCTTGCCATTGGCATAGTTACCGTACTGACTGTAGGGGTCTGCCAATCCACTTGGACTGAAAACGAGCTGTTGATTTGTCAGAGCCCCTGTTAACAGGCAATAGGCTGTCAATTTTGTGAGGCGTATTGAGAATTGCTTCTTGAAGACCATATTTTCCATCCTGACCGCGCTTACCGCGGTCGTTTTACCTTCAAAAGAGGGTGATATTTGGTTAGTGCGCAGAGATACGACTAACACGGGCAGTGGAAGTCCATTCCTCCATTGTCATTTACACAATTGAAGAAGCGCAACACACCGAGCAAACCGTCTTTGCCTGAGCTAGGAGTCCAGCGGGCTGTACTTGTGGCGGTACCCTGTCCAAATGGCGCGCAGTCAAATGGATGTGGATAGCCACCGTCACCGTTACGGTCAAGATAGCCACTATTACCACTACCGCCTCCACTGCTGTCCGAGACGAGCAGGAGCTTCTGCTGGACTACGCCACCAGGACCGATCTGATCGGTAGTAGAGATAACCGGCGTGCCGTCCACTACTACGCGGCTGGGATCGATGCGGGCAGGAAGACCCGATTGAGGCGTAATTCTCAATGTGGGGTTGTTGGTATCGGTGTTATCGGCGAAGATGTACAAGACGCCACCGAGTGGAACTGGCGTGTTCAAAATCGGAGCAATTTCGGCAGCTGTGGCGCTTGGCTTCAGCTCTTTGATTCTCTGAATCAAATCAGCCAGCACTGTTTGAGCCTGGGCCTTGGTGACGGCCGCGTAACCCAAGCCATCATTAGGGCCGGTCAGTCCGAATTGGATGAATGTACCAGTCGGTCCGATCAGCTGATTGATAGTTGGCGGGCCCGTTCGTATGATCGAGTCATTGTTGAATAAGTTGGGATCCAGTTGAAAGGCATCCAAGCCAGTACACTGATTATTTATTGGTATAGCCAGGCTAGCGCTACCACCCGTTTCTCGTCCGGTAATAACAGTCGCTTCAGCAAACTCCAGAGCCGAGACACACAGGCGTTGGGTCGTCCCCGGGTTGAAGTCCCCGAGGGCCAGACGGATTTTGTCCCGAGCCGCTACACAGGTGGGGTTGTTCGTGAAACCGTAAGAGGGCGCGGCTGGATCTGAATTTATGTTGTTGCAAGTAACCATGTTCGGATCGAATCCCTGGGTTGATATATCCCGGGCCGGGATGCCCATGGCATCTTGTAATTTAGTATTGCCTGCCAGGCATTGATCGATAGCAGCGTACTCGGAGGCGTTCAAATCTCTGCCAAAATCGCGCATGTGATTAAACTTGGCTTGTTGGATATCGCCAATGCAGCCATAGTCGTTAGCACTTGGACCCTGAATACTGACGGCAGGAATACCGCCATTAGTCAAGGGAATCGCAAAGATCTGTCCGCCGCCCCCCGTACCATTACCCATCATGAAACCAGCAAAGACATCCGGTGGGACGTTCGTGTCGTCCGGTGAAACATCGACCGTTAGACATTGCACCGGTGTAGCGAAGTTGATTGGTCCGGGCGTAGTTGATGGCTCAGCCGGTAGGTAGCCGTTGGCGACTGCGATATAACCATTGGGCATACGCACCGTAAACGTGGCGTTCAATGAGCCGGCAATGGCGCACGAGACAGCACTCTGGGCCAGAAGCGTCCGACCATCGTCGGCGAGGCCGCCGGATTCGAAGGCGTTTGGAGGAATGCGCGTATGCACAGCTCCATCAGGACCGGACAAAGGCGAAGGTTGTGAGTCGCGAAAGGAAGTGTTATCTACCAGGTGAGGTTCTTCTCCCGGTCGTAACGGTACAGCCATGCAGGTGTGATCGGGAGTGTCGGTGACACCAGGTACTGCCAGTGGTGCATAGCCAATAAAATAAGGCTGACCGTTTTTAATGACGAAATCGCCGGCGAGGTTGGCCTGATTGAACGGAGCAGGCAGGACGTTCGGATCGAGAATGACGTTGCTGGCCCGGCTGCGTACCATAAAGGATATATCTTTGACCGCGCTGACTGGCTGGGTCATTTCCTGCAGTTTAAGCATGCGTACGTTGTTCACTCCCGCAAGGGCACTGAAGTTCGTATCTAAAACCGAGTCGCCTTTCAATTTTCTAGCCAAAGATACGCCCACCCCGTTATCGGGATCATCAAGCAATTGCAGCAGTCGTTGAGCGCGGGCGATACCCAAGGGACTCGGGTTGACGCCGCCGTTGTCGGCTGCGGCGTTGAGTGCTACGACAAATGCCTGGGCCACGAGCCGATCGTAAACAAGCAAGTCTATTTGGCCGTTACTTGGGTCGGCTAATTCGGAAAAGTTCTGTTGAACCTCAGCGAGGATGGCGGGATCATTGATGTCGAAAGGCCCATGAAAATTGCCTGTATCGAAAACATTGAGGCGGGGTGAACGAACGCTCAATTTGGCAACGTTGAGATTGCCCGAATCTGTGGCGTGTTCAAGTTCACGATGACCGCCCACAAGTTTGGCGAAGAAGAAAAAGGCAATACCCAATAAGGTAAGTATCAGCGTCAGGGCAGCGACCAAACCCAGAGTGGCTCCCCGTTTGCGCGACATATTCATCCCATACACCTCACGACATTTGGCGGCGTGCACGAAAGCCGCCTGACATACTGCATGTCAAACCACAAGATCTTACAGCCAGGGCACTCTAGAAGCTAGCCAAGCGCGTAGTAACTCACAGAGCAAGAAGGCTTCTTCTGCAAGAAGTGCTTTATGACCGAACGATAGCTGAACATTAAGGACACTTCATTATCTATCTCTAATCCAAGAAAGTCAAGAACTTTTTATTTGGCTGCTTTGTTAGGGCTGCGGAGTCGTGATATTGTCCACCTGTTGCCCTTATAATGAATCGGGCCTCGGGCGAGCCAGGTTTTGGCGAGAAAACGACCTCTTGCAATTGAAATAATTTTCGTCTAATATATAGCTTCTTCTATTTATGTGCGTATAGAGCGAGCCAGGAAGAACTATCTGGCTGAAACCGGTTTACTAGTATTTGTTCTAATATTGAATAGGGTGCTGAATTCGAGATGAGTTTCGATATGACTTCTATATATGTAACGCCCAAGGAAGATCCAGGTCAGTCTTATTCCCTTCGCTCGCGCCTTCACAGGCAAATTCGCGCCGGAAGGCTGCGTAGTGAAAAGGGAGGCCAGATCACCGAACTGCCGCCAGCGCTGTTTATCTTACTAATTCTGATCTTCTTCCCATTGGTCGATCTGCTCTACTACTGCTTTGCTTATGGTGCTACCTGGTATCTTCACCAACTTGAGTTGCGGGCGGTTACCGTAAGCGTGCCACCGGCAGGACAACCGCTTGGTCTGGCCGGACCTTTTGATGGGCGTGTGCTTCCCGAGTTACAAACGAAGGAGACCCAATTTCTCAATAGCGGTCTGGGTTCCTTTTTGCAGATGCGTCCAGCAGATGTTAGACAATGTTTGGTTACGCAGTATCCGGATCCTAATAATCCTGCCGTTGTTGGAACATCCGTCTTGACCAACCAATTCCGCGTCAAAGCGATGCTCTATATTCCCATTCCTATGTTCCAGAACATTCCTGCGCTTAATTCGCTCAACCGCGGCAACATCGATTTCTCCTATAGCAGCACTGCCCTGCAGGAAGAACGAGGACTCAATTAAGGAAATGCGAGGTTTCGTAGGGGCAGGGCTGTTTTGAGAGGGACTCTGAGTTATGCTGTCAGTTCGACGTAAGTGTTTAAGACGCTCAGGCAGCAGTCTAATTGAGACGGCTGCAGGATTGTTCGTGCTGGTACCGGTAGTCCTCTTCCTCTTCGATCTTGTTTCGATGATTTTAGTGCAGACAGCCAATGATGCCCTGGCAAAGCACGCTGCCAGAGCCGCTGCGGAAACTCCGGATCCTAATCCGCCTGCATCCACCCCGGCTGCCCAAATTCAGGCGACCAATACCGCCACGCAGATCGTCAACTCCTTTCCCCCTTCAAGATTGGCTTCCAATCCCAGTTTGTTAGTCTGTACCTACACGGACGATCGAGTTAACGGCATTTCCCAAGTTTATGTGCGCACCAGGCTCAGTTGCACTCTGCCCATTCCGATACCTTTCAGCAGCCTGTCGGCAATCGATTTCGTTGCCGAAGCTACAGAGCCAATCGTCGCTGTTTTGCCGCCCTAGGGTCCAAGGCAATCCCGAATGCCCCGTTAGTGACTGGGCAACAGGGCCGAGTTGGCCTGGTTGCTGAAATTGTTGACGTTAGAGTGTGGTGGTACGAGGATCACTGGCAGTTTAGGGATTGCCTCGTCCTTGATATCGAGAAGCTTGATCAATGGCTCATTAGCTTTGGCTGTATCGACCAGCTTCTCTTCGTTTAGTTTCGTCGAGTCGTAAATGATACTTGCGCCGTAGGGCTTCTTGAGCATTATTGCCACCTTTACCGTACCATCCAGGGCATTGATGCGCCTCTTGATGCCCAGCAAACAGACAGCACAGCTTTTCCCAACTATTCGGAAATCCAATCTATGCAGAGCATTTTTGTTATAAGGCTTCGGTTTTTCAACTTCAGGCGCCGCGATAATTGCTACTGGGCGATTGCTCTTCGCCGCCGGTCCGCCGTTTGGCTCCGTGGTTTTTGAATCTTCGCCCGCGCCAGCGGAGCCGGCAAAAAAGATCAGGCAGATGGTTGCAAGCAAGGATGCCTTCATTGGTTCTCTCTCCCTTTTTTACAAAATGCCGGTTTCATTAGTGTTGAACGATCGTCAGCAGTGGCCTGAGCAATCCTAGTATTCCACCTTCACTAATGATAGCTGCGATTCCTGAGGCGGGCCAACCGAAATAGGGGCACTTTCATAGATTGGCCATGCTCAAGCCAGACGGGCAAGACGTCTCCGTCCTGCCCGTCGATAATCTTTCGGTAAGTACCTTCTTTCGGATCAAAAGGTGGACCGGGTTATCTGCCCTGTCTGGCCTTGAGAAATTCAGGAATGTCCAGTATGTCGCTGGCGATTCTCTTAAATTCGCTATTGGTCGGCTTCGAATCCACCTGAGCGCGGCTGGGAACGCCGCTTGCTTGGGCGTGCGCCCGCGCCTTTTGCTGGGCGGGTATGGACATCTCAAAACCGGTAGCAATGACGGTAATCAGTACTTCGCCATGCAACCTGTCATCCAGAACCGCACCGAATATGATATTGGCTTCGTCGGAAACGGCCGAATAGATAACATTTGCAGCCTCTTGTACCTCATGCAAGGTAAGGTCTGGGCCGCCAGTAACGCTAAAGATCACGCCCGAGGCACCGTCAATGGTGGACTCAAGCAAGGGACTGTTGATGGCGTTGCGGGCCGCTTCAACTGATCTGCCTTCACCGGTGGCGCGACCGACACCCATGAGAGCCGAACCCGCCGTCTGCATAATTGCTTTGACGTCGGCAAAGTCAACATTTATCAGGCCCGGTACTGTAATGATGTCGGAAATTCCTTGAACACCCTGCATCAATACTTTGTCCGCTTCCACGAAAGCTTCTTGCATGGATGCTCTGTGGTCGACGACTTCCAAAAGACGTTGGTTGGGAATGACAATGAGCGTATCCACTCGCGAGCGGATTTCGCTTATGCCGGCCTCAGCCTGATTGCTTCTTCTTTTGCCTTCGAAAATAAATGGTCGTGATACCACGCCCACAGTCAGAGCACCATTTTCCTTGGCGACCTCAGCAACAATCGGTGCTGCTCCGGTGCCAGTGCCACCACCCATACCGGCGGCGATGAATACCATATCGGAACCCTGCAAGGCGCCGGCGATATCGTCGCGGCTTTCCTCGGCAGCCTTTTGACCGATGGTTGGATTGCCGCCGGCGCCTAAGCCGCGCGTCAATTTGCCACCAATCTGTAGGCGGTTCTTGGCAGAAGTAAGATCAAGAGCTTGGGCATCGGTATTGCAAGACCAGAATTCCACTCCGTTCAATCCGGCGGAGATCATTCGGTTCACTGCGTTGGAGCCAGCTCCACCTACGCCAATCACCTTGATGTTCGCTTTGTTATTCAACTTGTTGTTGTCGTTTTTCTCCGCACGCTCAAGCACGACTGGAACCTCTCTTTAAAGAATTGGTCTAAAGAATATGTTTTCAACATCTAGTGGAAAGCTGATATCAATGAACGAGGGCTAATCCATCTCGTGAATCGCTTCCATCACCCTTTTTGGTTCTAGGTATCCTAGTGGGTATGCAATCTATTTGCAAGGAGGTAAAACCGCCCCGTTGTTAACCTTTTCAAAAGAATGCTTGCCTGCATTTTTGCACACCAGCAGGTTGACAGTACCTTGACTGCTCAGCGCGAAATGTCCCCCAAAAATTATCTGAACAAGTCAGATAAGAATTTCTAAACACCTTTACTTTTGTTTCATTGAGGCCGCTTTGATTTTTTGCCACGTGTCCCGGTAGGGCTTGCTGTTGGGGTCCAACTTAACGGCTTGTTCGGCGTACTTCAAACCATCTGGGAAATTGCCCGAGGCCGCGCAAATGCTGGCCAGAAGCCTAAAGGCATCGGCATTCTTGGGGTCGATTTTGACGCAGCGTTGCAGGCTCTGGGTGGCTCCCTTGATGTCGCCCGTTTCGGCATAGGCATTGCCCAGGTAGAAGAGGGCATCGGCATCATCGGGCGAGAGCAAAAGTGAGCGCTTCTCTTCGTTGATTTCTCCTGCCAGGTCTCCCTTGAGCCCCAAAGTAGCGCCCAGATCTTTGTGTGCGCCGGCGTGCTGTGGATTCAATTTAATAGCCTGCTGGAACTCGTTAACCGCTTCATCATTGTTATCACTCCGGGAGAGCAACAAAGCCAAGCGATAGTGGTAGTCGGCATTACTAGTGTCGAGCTTGATTGCTGATTTGACTGAATCGATTGATCCTTTCAGGTCGCCTTTGCGCAAAAGGGCTCGCGACATGCCCATATAGCCTTCCGGATTATCTGGGCTTAGTTTGATTGCTTGTTTGAACTGATCGACAGCACCATTCAAATCGCCTGAAATAATCAAAATGCCACCCAGCTTGAGACGGGTCTTGGGGTTGTTTGGATTAGCGTCAATTGCTGACTTGTATCTGATAATCGAGTTCTGAATGTCTTCCTTATCCTGCTCGTTATTGGCCGAGGCAAAAGCCGAGGAGCCTAAGGCGACCAGCGTCGTAAAAAGAATAATCAACCCGAAATTGCGCGTTGCCGAAAACAAGGACATGCTTATTTCTCCAAAAAATGGCAGACCATCATTAATAAATGGGCTCTAACTTTGTCTCACCCTGTAAACTGCTTCTGAAAAGAGAAGACTTCACCCCCGGTTACATGACAACATAGCGCCTTTCAAAGCCACACACATGGATTCTATTCATCACTGAAACTTATGTCTTGGGAAATCTTTCATTGGCAATCGCTAATTGCCAGTCCGGAATCTGTATTTTGGAAAATCCTTGTGCCTCCGATCCTCTTCGCCGCTCATGGTTATGGAGCGACCTGGATGGCAGTAGCCGCCTTATTTCGTCCGTATGAAGCTAAGTTCATACCTTATACCAGTATTCAGCTGCCACTTACTCCGGGCATTTTCCCTAAACGGCGGGCCAAGCTGGCGCAGGCGGTAGCTGGCACCGTAACCGATACCTTGCTCACTCCCTCCGATATAAAGGCGAAAGCGGAAACCTTACTGACGGAAAACAACATCTACCTGTCCGTCGACCTTTTTGTCGAGTCGGTATTAATCGAATTCCGTGATACCACGAAATTGCACCGCTTAGCCTCAGACATTGCCGAATTGAGTCCAGCCTTGCTCCATCATTTGTTGGAATCCATTATCGACAGCGTTGAAAAAGGCAAAGATAAAAGGGTGGCCCAGATAACAGAGAAGATTTTTGACCAGGTTGTACTTTCTGTGCGGATCTCGCTCGATCAGGCCAACGAAATAGCTGCCCGCTTAATGGAAGCGTTTCTTACCCCGCAAAAGGTTCGTAACGCTTTGATTACACTGCTCAGCCCGCAGAACATAACGGCTCTGGATGAGTCAATTCAGGCGCATGCCAGCGGCCCCTATAAGTTGTTGGCCCGGATTATCGGCGTCAAGCGAGTCTGCTATGAGTGGAGGAACTTTCTTGAAAAGGAGCCGGAAGAAGCGCACAAACTGATTACCGACTTGACCAAGCGTTTCGGCATTCGCGACCAGATCGCCCTGCAAATAGCCAATTTCGACATGCGCTCTTTGCCCCTGCAAACCATAGCCAAACTCAAGGAAAATGTGGTCACCTTTGTGGAATCCTTCATGGTTGAACATCGCACCGACTTACTACAAGCCATGAGCAAGATCGAAAACGAAGCTATGGGAACGGTACGTTCGGCCATTATTCATTTCAATCCGGAATCGATTCCTGCGGCCTGGGTGGATCGGGCCAAGCACGATTTGTCCAGCTTTGCTTATTCTTACTTGAAGCGAGAACTGGGTGTGCTGCTCGAAAAAGCCATACCGGCTTTGGGAATGTATTCGCTCATTGCTCACAAAATAGATCTTTTGTCTTCGCGACAAATTGAAGAACTGGTGAAGCGGATTTGCAAGCAGGAGCTAAGGGCGCTCGAATTCTATGGTGGCATTATCGGGCTGATGCTTGGTTTCGTTCAGATCTTCGTTAACGCGATCTCGCCCTAGTCTTCTACTATCCCATGGTTTGCCAATCCGGCTGGCCGCTTCCGCAATATCAATTGCACATGAAATTCGCACAAGTTCCTCAGCTTGACAACACGACTTTGTGTAAACATCCCAGAGATAGACGAGTGTGTCTCATGAAAATGAGGATCAGAACGATGGGCGATGAAATTGGTAAGGTTAAGCCGGGCGAAAAGCCAGACGGCGAAAAGGCGAAGGATGCGGCCAAAGTAGAATTGGTGAAGGAAGCCCTGAGACTGGCGCTGGGCGCGTCAGGGTTAATGCGCGCGCCCTCAAACGATCCAGAACGTCCTTTTGAGCAGCCAAAAGAAAAGAATGGGCTGAGCGCAAAAGCAGCTAAAGAAATATCAAAAGAGACATTCAGGCTGGCGATTGGGGCCTCGGGGCTTTATTCCAAACTCCATACCAACCCGCCCGAAGAGAAACCTGATCCGAAGCGCTAACGGTAAGTACTTATTTGGTTTTGAAATGGATCCTGTTCTTCCAATGAATCGTCGTCTTATTGTGCTGTCGTAAATAATCGATTGCCTTCCTTCCGAAGATAAATCCGTAAGTTCTGATGATTCTATCGAGCGATCCATAATCCTGAATCGAATCGACATCCTTGAATTCAAAGCCGAATTCTTCAACTAAGATCCGATCAACGACGCCCTCAGTATCGGTCTCGGTGACGCGACTTGGGCCCAGAATAACTTCTGCTAGCTCACCGCCATACCAGAACGGTGTAATC
This sequence comes from Candidatus Melainabacteria bacterium, assembly GCA_003175915.1. Taxonomy (GTDB): domain Bacteria; phylum Cyanobacteriota; class Vampirovibrionia; order Obscuribacterales; family Obscuribacteraceae; genus PSRH01. The sequence goes on from PSRH01000032.1 coordinate 10,177, forward strand.
CCGACGCTAATTACCGATCCTCCCGTTCTGACAATGCGGAGCGCTTCCTGGGCGAAAACTCTGAATCCTTCAGGCGGATGGATAGCCAATGTAAAAGCAGTGACCATGTCACAAGAATTATCTGTTAGTGGAATTGCTTCACCGCTCCCGGCGAGAAACTCAACATTGCTGATTTCCAGTTGTTTTGCCTGATCGGAAGCAACCCGCCGCATCGACTCTTCTATTTCTATGCCGATAACATGTTTGGCATGTCGAGCCAATGCAAAAGTGGATTTACCGGTGCCAGAACCGACATCAACTACTACCCTGCCGGTCAAGTCAAAGTTCTGAAAAATGAAGTGGTTGACTGACGCATCGCGGCCTATGCCAGCGAATTCATCGTAGACTTGAGGGTAGTCCCGGTAAAGGATGTCCCACCTGTTCTCCACAGTTTCGATTTTTTGATTGTTCATTCGATACGTTCCTAACCAATTTTCTCAAGCCGTTTTTCTTTGAGTATGTTCGCCCCGACCTCATCGGTTTCATAGAG
>PSRH01000237.1 GCA_003175915.1 Candidatus Melainabacteria bacterium
GTGATTGCCCGTTCTCCCTGATCTAATTCTGTTACTTCCGCCCAGATCTGGCGGTGGGGTACAACTGTCAACAAAACCCCCAGAATGATGAAACCAAATGCGGTGAATGTCACTGCCAGCCCCGGGTCGCACTTATATTGCAATCCTGTGATCGGGACGGCCTCGACGTAGCGCACCACGACGCTACCGAGAGCCACTTTTTTGCCAGGCTGTACCTCAGCCAAAAGCCTCGGCGATTGCCAATCCGGCCGTTTGGCGAATATTCTTAAGGGGGCTTTTTGATTGCGCACGGAAAAGATCAAAACTGAGTCCTCGGCAAGAGGAAGAAAGGTGGCATAGAGTTTGCCCATAGGTCTCAGGTTGAGTTGGCGCTTGTGTCCATTGAACTCCAGTTGTAGTTCACCCAACCCCCAGCTCGATTGGTAAATGTCAACGCCCTGGTAGGAAAGCGGGTTGTTGACCGATATTTCTTCAGTTTTGATTTTTTTGCCCTGGTCGTCGACTACACTGAGGCTGCTGTACCACTGTTTAGCCTCGCCGTTGTCATAGTCTTCTCGGCGGCTGCCATTGACCAATATTTTCCAGCTCGGCAATTTGCCCAGCCAGGGATTGGCGTGCTGGGATTCGGCGAAGGACATTTGACTGCCAACCAGAATTGGTTGGAAGCCTGAAAACCCGGTCCAGGCCGTGATCGTGACACCAGCAAGCAAGGTAAGAAGACCAACGTGAGTGATGCTGGGAGCCAGGCGGCCAAATTTGCCGAATTCAGCTGTTAACTTCGGCCCGGTCCAAGAGACACTATAGTGTTGCTTTCTCAAATGATCAAAAAGCAATTGTTTGATTGCCTCAGGCTCGCCGGCAATCTCTCTCTGCCAAAAGAAAGGCAACTTGGCGATTTCCCCTGCCTGCAAAACTGGCATCGGTCTAACTAAGAGGCGCAGTTTTGGAAAGACATGTTTCAGGCTTCCGACGATTATGTTGACTGTGAGCAAACCGATCAACAGCAAAAACCAGTAAGAATGGAAAATGTCTGCCACATGCAGCTTGATCAAAATGGTGGCGAGGTCTGGCCCAAATGCTTCGATCACCTTTTCTTGACCGACTTGTGCTTCCTGCGGGCACCAGGCTCCGACAAGAACGGTGGCAGCCAAGAGAGAAAGGAGTAGAACGGTCAGCCGTACCGATGCAAACAAGAGCGTGAATGCCCTGAGAGAGGACGACAAAATCGCCTGTCCATTATTCCGTTGATTTGTGTCTGGCAGTGATGCTGTCTGGCTAGCCATGCACTTCCTCAGTTGATTCTGGTGAGAACGTAATCGACCAGGCCCGCTAACGAATCTCGATAACCGGATGCAGGTATGGCGACTAAGGACTCAATACTTTCGCGAGCATACTTGTGGGCCATCTCTAGCGTTGCTTCCACACCGCCATGTTCTTTGATCAGGTTGATCGCTTCTTGCGAGCCCTCGTCGCTGACAATCGCTCTGGTTTTGATGAGCTCCACGATTTTTCCACTAGCCCGATCTTGACGCTCTAAGACAAACAAGGCCGGAGCTGTCACGATACCACTGCGTAAATCGCTTCCCGGCTGCTTGCCAAGCTGATCGCTTGTGCCTACTACGTCCAGCAGATCATCAATGATTTGGAAACAGATGCCTAATTTCAAACCATAAACTTTCAGTGTTTCGATGATCGCATCCTGAGCACCGTTCAGGATGGCACCACTATGGCTGCCGGCTGCGAACAACGAGGCGGTTTTGGCAATCGTCTTACGCAAGTATTCATCCCAATTTACCGAAGTTGTGAATTGTTGCTTCATTTGGCGTAATTCACCGGCGCATAAATCGCCCAAAACGCGGCCGTAAATACCGACTATGACTGGATTCATGATTCGAGCCAGACAAATAGACGCCTGAGCGAAAAGCAGGTCGCCCATGAGCACGGCGATTCTATCGTTGAAACGGCGGTTGACTGTCTCAGTGCCGCGTCTTAAGGAGGCACCATCAATAACGTCGTCGTGAACCAGGCTGGCCGTATGAATCAGTTCAGTAAGGACAGCCAGAATTATGTGTACTTGGCCGAACTCCTGCCCTTTCGCCAAGGTCGCTCTCGAGCATAGCAAGGCGAGAGCCGGTCGAATGCGTTTACCACCGGCACTAAATATCTGCGCCAAAAGCTCGGTAATGAAGGGATTGTCATCTATCAAGTTGGAAGACAAAAGTGCTTCGACGTGAGCGACATCGGCTCTGACCGGATCGACAAGTTTGCTTAAATCGCTATTGGCATTAAGGGTAGAAGTGCTTGGACTGGAAGCTTGAATCATGAGTGTTTCTTCGTTGTCATGTGATCGCAAGGGCGATCCAGGCGCATTTTGTGACAATGGCGGTGGATTTGTAAGACCACACTATTTATGTTCGAGGACAAATTATGCCAGAGGTTGCGAAGAACCCGGCAGGCAATGTAAGCATTTGTACTAATTCGTACTATACTCAGTTGAAGCGGGACGCTGAATACTGAAGCAGAGGATGGTCAAGATTGTCCGAGATAAGCGGGAAACTCAAGCGCGGCGAAATATCGATCAGTGACGCAATCGTAAAGACTTTACCAGAGCTTCGTGGGAAGGTGCCGGACGAGACATTGATCTGGTTGGCAAGCGAACTTCAGGGCTACTCGAATTCACTGCACTTCTACCAGAACAACAATCATGGTCTTCCCACTCATCGCGTCGTCAAAGGCAAGCTAAGATTAATGGACACAAGCGGCAAGCTTAGTGATCTCCAGCACACTTATGCCAGTAGAGGCCAATATTTCTTGGGTGCTCCCATCGCCTGGCTGGAGGAGTCTGCCAAGCTACCGGGCGAGTTAGTTCTTGTCGAATTGCCGGATTTGACCAGCTTAATTACTGCCGGTCGCGGCAATGTTGCCTGTGAGTGCACAAAAGATCAGCTCAAGCTGGTGCTATCAATAGTCCGGGGTAGGGTTCTGGAGGTAATGAACCTAACCACCTCCAACAACTAGGCTGGCTTGCCCAATTCGAAAGATTGTCGGGTTGGCTTGACCGTTGACCTTATCCTTGGTTGGTTGCCTGATTATTAGCCAATTTTGGGCGATGGGCAGCTGGATCTCAGCAAGTGAATAAATATCAATAGGCAGACCGGAGAGCAGTCACCTCACTATTTCAGGCTTTTGGGAACAGGCAATTTGGCTGGCAATTTTTTGGATTATCTTTAAGCTAGCGACGATTATGTTTGTGCCTTTTGTGGGTAAAAATTGCCCGGTAGGCTCTGTTGTTCCCCTGTGCTAGACTAATTTCCAAGCACTTAAGATCGAGGACTTATTCCGCTTTCGAGCCAGGGAACGCCTGACGGTTTTAATGGATAATGAGACGCTCTTTTAGGTAACAATATCTTGGAAAAAATTGGTGACGACCACTCGGTTAGTTCAGAACCTGGCAAAAGTCGAGGTTTTTCATTCTCCTGGCTGACGCGCCATCGCTGGAATGTTCTGGACATGATAAACGTGGTTGGTCGGGGCTCGGTCCCTACCTACCTTTTCTACGACGTCGATATGACCTGGGCTGAGACGCTGAGAGCTCGCCTCTGTGCTCTCGGTCACAAGACGACGGTGACGGCCATTTTGCTTAAAGCTATCGGAGTGGCTCAGCGCAGCCATCCTCTAAGCCGTACCGCTCTCTTACCTGGTGGTCGTACGGCTATGCTACACAAGATTATCGCTGGGTTTACGGTCGAGCGTTTCGTTGATAACCAGCCGGCTGTCTATTTTGGGGCGATTGAGCAACCTGATTCCAAGCCGGTCACCGAGATTGCCAGCGAGTTACGCTCATACAGTGATGATGAAATAGGGTCGGTTCCCCAATTGGACATTCAACATCGCTTTAATCACATGCCCTGGCTTTTCCGCCGTTTCATGCTCTTTCTGGGTATTTGCTTTCCGGCTGTCAGACTGCGTTATATGGGAGCCACGTTTGGCTTAAGCTCCCTCGGTAAATTTGGCTGCCGGGTGGTTGTGCCGCCCTGCGTCAGTACTTCGACCTTCGGAGTGGGCACGGTTGAACCAAGACCGGTAGCCGTGAACGGCAGAGTCGAGATTCGCCCGATCATGTCCCTGGTTCTCAACTTCGACCATCGTGTCATCGACGGCGCTCCGGCAGCGCGGTTTATGCAGGAAGTCGTCAGGCTGATTCAAGGCGGACTTGAGGAATACATAAGCGAGGAGTTGGAGAAGCTTTCTCGCGGACAATTGGCTCCAGCCACCGCTTAGAAAGATTCTTTGCCAGAGGTGTTCTCCGTTCTAGTGGCGGGCTTTGGTCCGTCTGACCTTAGACCCAGCTCCAGTGCATTCTGGCTGGCACGATCCAACCGGCTTTGGTGAGAGCGTCTTCGATTGTCACTGCATCAGTTCTGCAGGATTGCAGGATAGCCACCGCCTGGTCGGCCGAGAGGATGCCTTCTTTGAACAGGGAATAGCAGCGCAGGGCTTTGTATAAGCAGGTTTCGGGAATCAAGCTGGCAGCCATAAGGCGTTTGCCAGTTTTAATAGGCGTCTCCTCGCCATCCGCGAGGGCGGCCTGCACGGCTTCCTTAGTTTGCAGACCTGATTCCACGACCAGATCGCCTAAGCTGAGCTGCCTTTGTGGTACTTGCGGGGGTGGTTGCAGTTCGGCAATAGCCTGATAGACGGAGACCCCGGTGGCCTTCACTTGCTTGAGGGCTTCGGCCGCCTGGAAGGGTTTGAGATGGCTGCCTACCATATCCAGTATTGAACAAGCTGCCTCGAGCAATGAAGGCGTGATCAAATTATTGTCGAGCATCACTTGTCCGAAAGATTTATCAAGGCAAAGACTGATCTCCAGGCAGTCGAATAGATCACTTTCCGAGATCAATCCCGCCATTGCAATCAATTCGGAGATCTTGAGAGTCTCGCCTGAGCACTCGTTATACTCTCCTGATTCAAAAAGTACTTGAAGCACACCCACTCTTCGTTGCATGGCTGTCAGGATCGCTTGTTCACTTTGATGCCTGGCGATCTTCTCTTCCTTAACTAAAGCCAGAGCGGTCAAAACTTCTTGTAATGTCCAACGCGTTATGTAGCGATTGACGAGCAAAGTGCGACCGATGGACATTTCCGAGTCGCCAGCCTGTTGGAGAACCTGCGTCGTTTGAGTGATTGTGATTAGCTTAGTGGCAACGAGAAGCTCAACCAGTGCGTTGGCCACTGCAGACATTGACTGAGTCCTGTGGACAACAGTACCGGTCACCTGGAGAGCGTCCTCAAACGGGATGCCATTCTGCCGGGCAATTTGCACGGCTCTCAGGGCTAACTCCAGTTCAATTTCGCCGCTTGTGACCATTTGGTTGGCTTGAAGAGCAAGCTTTAAGTTCGTCTCACTTGTGCTCTTCAGCATCATTATTGCCTTGTCCAGCGGCACATCCAGGCGTTTTGCCGTCTGGGTCGCCTCGGCCAGCTTGGCTGAGTCAATCATCCTGGCGCCCAATAAGAGCTGGGCGAGCGAATTCAACTTCTGGGATGACTGCGTTGTCGTGAATAGCTTTTCGGCCAATGGCGATACCTCAAATGCGTTGTGGAACGTCCTTCTTGGAGGAAAGGACGTAATCCAGGCAAGTTATATTGACAAGTTAAATTTTGCCTTATTACCTGTAGCCAAATTCATTGTTCCCGTTTTTTGCCGTAAGTCACGGCTTCTCGGTATGTCTGGGCGGCAGGTTAGCCAGGCGGCGTCCAATCGATTGGGCAGGCCAACTTGGCTGT
>PSRH01000180.1 GCA_003175915.1 Candidatus Melainabacteria bacterium
GCGCCCGGTGCGAGTCGAACGCACGACCAATCGGTTAAAAGCCGAGTGCTCTACCACTGAGCTACGGGCGCCAGTTGGTTTCAGACCGCATGGTAGCAACCTCATGACCTGAGTGTCAAGAAAAATGGAGGCTTTCAGACATCTTCTTGAAGACCGATCTAATCCCCGGTCCTCGTTCCACTAAAACAAGGCCGGGCATTGTCATGGCTTAGCACCACATATGGTGCCTCGCCTCAAGTACTAAACGGCAAGGGTTAGACAACGGGCTATCTCCGCCTGAATCTCGGCTGCCGTTAGGGCATCTACCGAAACATACTTGGTGGCCCCAAGCGCTTTGGCTGCCAGTTCAAGGGCATGATCGACCTGGTTAGCTAACTGGGTCCGCTTCAAAGAAAGAAAGACAAATGGAATCTCTTTCCAGTGCGGCGAGGCTTTTACTCTATTCAAGAAATCGTAGGAGTTACTCTCTTCCTGATGCACGCCAGAGACAATCAGGTGAATCGGCTTTTGACCAAGAATTTCAAAAGCATCGGCGGGACGATCGACAAAAATCAACTGGTAATCGCCAGGTGAAAGCAAATTCTCGATCTCCTGTTGACCGCAATTGCGTTCACAAAGGACAAGAATTTGTACTGGAGATTTCGGTGTCAAAGTATCCAGCAAGCTCAAATCACCGTCCCCAAAATTGCCAAGGCAGGTGGGCTGCCAGAGCTCTGAGTTTGAGCATGGCACCAATGAAGTCAGCTGTCTATGAGGGTTTATAGATACGAATCGCTAAGCGCAGCCATACGCATTGGGCGCAAATCCGCACAGCAAGTCACTTTTCGGCGTTTGAGGCAAGAAATTCAACTTTTCTAATCAGCCTAGCAGGCTAACTTCTCTTAAGGGCACACATTCCATAGGCTGATGTCGTGCCGATTTTTTTCAGTTGAGGATCGCTGGAACGTCGATTAGTGATCTTGGCATTTTGACTGGAGGGCTCCTGAAACTCTTCGTTTCGTTTCTCCCCCTCCTTCGCGGGTTCCTTGCGCTTTTCTCGGCGCTCCTGAATGCTCAAGATGTAGTAGTAGATCTCCTGAGCCTGTCTCAAGTAGCCGTGTTTCTGATAATACTTCGCCAACAAAATCAGCTCGTGAATGCTCTTTTCCAGGGCTGTCTCCAATGAATCTGGCGGCAGAATGCGATTCTCTCTGGCAGCGTCGTGTGGTTCAGCGACTCGGGTTTTCATGGCGAGTTCTCTCTTCTAGTCAATTAAGGCCTTAACTACTCGACATCATGGACTCAATTCGCCGGGCAAAGTTCCCGGCTGGCCTTGGCAAAAGTCAAATTTTGATTAGCCAAGCAATGGCCAATGATCGAGCTTGATTAGAGCCTCACTTTGCCCCGGTCGCAAAGCTAAGAACGAGAACGAGCAAGGCGATCAAACCAATAAGAGCAGCTGCCCTGTTATGGCTGAGCTTCAACTGGTCGGCCGACGGAAAGGCTAAAAGGCTGAGAGCAAGAGCGAAGGGAGCAGCCGCGTAAAAGAGGGCGGGGGAGATTGTGGCCTGATTTTCATCTGGCTTAATCAAGCAAATAGCGGCAATTATCCAGGCAAGACAAAGAAGCAAATATTTGGGCCGTTTGCGGGCAAGGAGCATTCTGACAAAAGCCAATCCGACAAGTAGCCAGTAGGAAAACCCGGCCGCGGTCCTAAGCCCTGGTTCTTTTGCCACCAGTTGCTCGGGAAAGAGAAGCGAGGACAGCCCTTCTGAAAGGGCGGCCGGCAGTCCATGTTGAGGTAAGGCAAATTCGCCGAGAAAGCCATTAGCCGCCAGTAAGACGACGCCAAAGCCAGCCAGAAAGATATAGGGTCTTTCTCTGAGCAAATCCCATCTAGTTAAAGCGAAAACGACCATGAGCAAGAAAAGGAAGTTGAGCTCATATTCTCTGGCAGCAGCCGGCGAGGCGGTAAGGTGCGCAACTGGCGGATAGAGGTTGAACAATAAGGCACTCCATATAGCCGGTATTGCCTTCAATCTATTGCCGTATCGGCCGGTCCACTCAAGACAAATCAAGGCCGTCAAAAATGAACAGGCAAGCGTAATGCTCAAACTTGTCATTAGATAGCCTGATGGGTTTGTTCGCCAGAGCCACCTATCAAGGCAAAGCGATATAGTGGTGAGCGCCGGGCCCGCTCCTGCTGAAGACTGGTTCAGGAAACAATCAATAAGACTCGGTGGCTGGCTCAGCCCGACCAGCCAGGTGGGATCTTGATTAGGGCATTTAGCAAACCAGCTAGCCAAGTTTATCGCTGTCAGGACCGCCACCAAAATGAGCCCTACTGTCAATTGTGTTCTGGTATTGAGTGGATCAAGGCGGGCCTTTTCCAAGCTCAAATCGCCTCTTGCCTCAACGCTTGCGCCCTGGATCAAAGCTCACCCCAAACTGACAACGGCTAATCATTATAGGCTTGCGAAGTTGGGCGAATCTTGTTAAGAAGTTGATATATGCTCAATCAGGATCCTATGGACGCATGATTACTTTCCCGGAAGGCTTTTTGTGGGGAGCAGCTACTTCTCATTTTCAAGTTGAGGGCAATCCATCTGAAATTTCAACAAGATGCTCGGATTGGGCAGAATGGACCGTGGCCGACGGCCGGATAGCCGACCGTACGACAGCCGATCAGGCCTGCCAGTTCTTTAACCGCTATCCTGACGACCTGGAGTTGCTCAATCAACTGAATCTCAATACTTTCAGGATCAGCCTGAATTGGCCGGCGATCTGTCCGGATGCCAATGGTTCCGGCTTACTTCTTAGCATTGACAGCGGGCAAATTGAGCACTATCGCCAATTGCTCAGGCGCCTCAAGGGGCAGGGAATCAAAACCTTCGTCACCCTCTTTCATTTCTGCCTGCCCAAACGCCTGGCTGATCGAGGTGGCTGGCTAAACCCCGCTACGCCAGAAGAGTTTGGTCGCCTGGCAGAAATTGTCGCCCGCGAATACAAGGGACTGGTTGACTACTGGATCACCCTCAACGAGCCGCTTGCCTACACCTACCAGGGATATATTTGCGGTGCTTGGCCGCCAGGACTGAAACATTCCTACGACGACGCCTTCCAATGTATTCACAATATGCTCAAGGGGCATGCTCTTGCTTACCAAGCAATTCACGCCGAAGACCCGCACGCCCGCGTCAGTTACACCATGCACTGGCGTCCCTTTATCGCCCGCAATAAATTGAGCCCAACTGACCAGATGGTACGTCATTTGCGCGACGCCGTTTTCAATCACCTCTTTCCCAAATCGGTGCAGTCCGGCAAACTGCAATTCCCCTTCCCTTTTAGCCTGAAAAAAGCGGTCGAACCACTGAGCGGTACAATCCCCGGCTTGAAAGATGCCATGGACTATCTGGCCATCAATTACTACACGCGCGATGTCTGCGAATTCAGTTATGAACCGCCTTTCGATTTGTTCGGCGTAAAAACAGTAAAAAGCGAAATTGAAGTAAACGGAATGGGCTGGGAAAGCTATCCTGAGGGCCTTTATAACGTGCTGACTGAGGAAATCGCGCCTTATCGCTTCGACAGCAAGGGCTTCGAGAGGCCAATCATTATCACGGAAAATGGCTATGCTTCGGTCTTTCCAGCTGACATGACCGACGGTAATTGGTCGCTCGATGACCAGGCACGCATTAGCTATCTCAAGTCGCACTTGTTGGCCATCCATGAAGCAATCAAGCACGGCGCCAATGTGCAAGGATATTTGCACTGGGCCCTTCTGGACAACTTTGAGTGGTCTGAGGGATTGAGAATCAGGTTCGGACTTGTCCGCGTTGCCTATCCGACGCAAGTGCGCACGCTCCGGCAAAGTGCCCATTACTACGCTCAAATCGCCCGCCAAAACGGTTTGGATGCTGGGGATACAGGCAACGGGCTGGCACGCTAAACTGTATTTTGTCCGGATCTTCCGACCAGTGAAAGAGATGATGCCGATGCCATTATTGAGTCAGCGAACCAGAGCAATTGCCTCAGGTTGTGCGGCGGTCATTTGCCTCGTCTTTGCCGGACTTTACTCATTTCTCTTAAGTGGCTTTGCCTTGGCAGCTGCGCCTGGGAAAGAAGAGTATGTTTTGGCTCGTCTAATCGCTGACACGACAGCGATTAGACCCGGTGTACCCTTCCACCTGGGCGTGGAATTATCGATGCAGCCTGGCTGGCACACGTATTATAAAGAGCCGGGTGACGTTGGCATGGGAACCAAGATAGAGTGGTTGCTTCCGCCGGGCTTCTCGGCCAAATCATTGCAGTGGCAGAAACCCGAGCGCCTGGATGAAGCAGGCATCGTCAGCTACGTCTACTCAGGAAAGACTCTCATTGCTTGCGAAATTGACCCTCCGGCGAAGCTCTCGCCTGGCTCTAGGGTGCCTGTAACAGCCAAGGTACATTGGTTATCTTGCAACAATATTTGTCTTCCCGGTGGCAGCGAAGTAAAGCTTGAATTACCCGTAGCCGGAAAATCGACCGGCCCGATAAGCAAAATCAATGAAGCAGAGTTTCGTCTCACTGATTTCGACGGACCGGTAAGCGAACTAAAAAGCAGTAGCGCCGCCAGTGCAAGCGCGAAGAAAGATATCCTTGCCGATAAGTTAAAGGTGGCAGGTAGCGCCGGCCCTTCGCTGGGCTTACTTGGCTATCTGGCGCTTGCCTTTGTCGGGGGCATAATTTTGAATTTCATGCCCTGCGTGTTGCCGGTTGTGGCAATCAAGGTGATTGGCCTGCTTGAACAAGCCAAGCAGGACAGTGCCCGGGTTCGCCTTCTCGGTTTAATTTTCTCAGCAGGCATCATCAGTTCCTTTTTAGCGCTGGCCGGTATCGTCATTGCCTTTCAGTCAGCTGGACACGAACTTGGCTGGGGTTTCCAATTTCAGTACCCACCCTTTGTTATGGCCATGGCCACAATCGTGCTTATCTTTGCCCTCAGCCTCTTCGGGCAGCTCAATCTTTCTTGCGGCATCGGCCAGAAGGAGTGCACAATGATGTCCGAAAGGGAAGGTGTCGTGGGCACCTTCTTCAAAGGAGTGCTAGCAACCATTCTCTCCACACCCTGTACGGCTCCCTTTTTGGGCACCGCCCTTGGTTTCGCTTTCGTACAACCATTTTATATCGTGCTGGCAATTTTCCTAACGGTCGGGCTGGGAATGGCTGCACCTTACTTGTTGTTGACGATGAATCCTGCCTGGATGAAGTTTCTTCCTAAGCCGGGTACCTGGATGGAGAAACTAAAAGAAGCTTTTGGTTTTGTTTTGCTGGCCACGGTTGCCTGGCTGGTCAGCATATTCGGTAATCAAGTTGGCGTCGATGGTCTTGCCCGCATGCTTTATTTCCTGCTGGTCGTCGCTTTAGCAATCTGGTTCGCGAACCGATTCAGTGACTTGAGTTCCACGAACCAAAGAAGAATGTTTGTCCAGGGGAGCGCTTTAGCAATGGTTGTAATTTCCTTTTATTTCTTCTTCCTTTTGCAACCAAATCTATTCTTAGAAGCTGGTCACGCAACCCCAGAGGAGGGTGCGCCTCAGACGGCGTCACCGGGTAATGAACTGAGTTGGCAGCCTTTCTCTATCGATAAGCTGAATGAAAGTTTGAACTCTGGCAAGACTGTCTTCGTCGATTTCTCCGCAAAGTGGTGCCTGACCTGCCAGCTAAATGAAGCAGCCGTCTTGCACAATAAAGAGATCGAGGACAAATTCAAAACACTGCATGTGGTGCGTTATCTGGCTGACTGGACAAACCAGGACCCGGCTATAACCAATCTTTTAAGGAAATTTGGTCGCTCCGGCGTGCCGCTCTACGTGATTTTTCCCGCCAAGTCTCCCGATAATCCGATCGTCCTGCCTGAAATAATAGACAAGGCTCTGGTGCTGGCTAAGCTGGATGAAGCCGGTGCCAGTTTAAACAGTAAGAAATGATCTGCCGATCAAAGTTGGATGCCCAGCTTCGGTAGTACTTGTTGGACAGCCAGTTTATCTTGCTCTGTGAACTGGCGCTTTGATCCAACTTGCTGTAGCTCCAGAAATCCCCACAGCTTTCCGCCACGCCGCAAGATCGCTATCAAGCTAGATTGCACATTTCCAAGCTCGATCAAAGACGAAAGAATACCAGCTTCTCCAGCCAGTCCGGGATCATTTTCAAAATCGATGCAAAACAATTCGTCTTTAAAAAGTTTTCCGAGACGAGAAAAAATCTCAATGACAACCACGGACGACTCTTGATCACTTAATTTTGTGCCAGCAAAGCATGGAGGATTTTTCTCAACCAGTTCATAGACTACTTCCAAGTGATCATCGACAAACTTCCAAACTATGCTCCTATTTGTCCGCGTGGATAAAAGCAGCTCTCTGAGCGTCCTCGCGATAGCATCATCGTTCGCTTGATTAGCTTCGCTCATGAGAAAGCTATTTCAATGATTTGACAAAGGAAAGCAGGGTGTCGTTGTCGGGCATACCTTCATAAATATGTTTGATTACACCCTTTTTGTCGATCACAAAGAGTTTGCGACTGGCCGTTGATTTGCCTGCCGAAACCGTTCCATACGATCGGCCCACTCGCCCATCGACATCAGCTAACAACGGTTGTTTCAGGCTGAACTTAGAAGAGAACTTTTCGTGACTCTGCACCGAGTCGCACGAGATGCCAAGCACCTGCGTATTGACTTCATCAAATTGCGATAAATCCTTGGAGAATGCACACATCTCCTTTGTACAACCAGGGGTGTCATCCTTAGGGTAAAAGGCAAGAATGACATTCTTCTTGCCAAGGTAATCGTCCAAACTGATCATTCCCGATGGATGAGCTGGCAGCTTGAATTTAGGAGCGGCGTCTCCTTCTTTAGGAACGGAACCGACTGTATCTTGCATGGAAGTCATAAGTTCACCCCTCAGATCGGAAAGGAATCACAATTGCGTATATATTCACACTTTGGCAAAGCAGTAAGTGCCAAGTTTAAGCTAGGTTTCAAGCGCCAGCATTAACCGTGAATGGTCGTATGAATTGTCTCGAGCAGCCCATCAAGCTGGTCGAGTCTTTGATTATCGAAGAAAACGGCGAGCACGCCAACATCTACGTCAGTAAGTACGGTCGTGACCGCTTTATTATTGCCATGGCTCGTCAAAAGTACCATCTGCTTGAGTTTGCCTATTTCAAGCTTCAAGGTGGCCAGATTGCTTGTGCTCAAAAGCGCAGAAGAAAGTGCTCCCAGGGCGTCTTTATCTTCGCCGCCTGTGACTGTCGAAGCAATGACCAGGCCGTCGTGTCCGACGATCAGACAACCAGTCACTCCTTGGTAAGTATCAATTCGTCCCAGAAGAGCCTTGATCCCTTCTCCCCGTTGCGCTGAGATCACCCGCGCGCTAGCCAGACCGGTACCAACCTTGCCGGCCTCGCCACTCTTAATGATGTTTTCAATCGCCTGGACGTCGATCAAGAGCTTACCTATGGTCTTCATGGTGCCGGCGGTGCTTTGTTGCCCTTTCGGTGCAGCCGATTTACTGGAGAGCCGGCCGAATTCCCTCACTTCGATATTCTTGGTAACCGGGTTGACGATCGGCATGTCTTCGTCGGCTAATTCTTCCTCTTGCTCGGCCATTTCCTCTTCTTCCAGAGCCTCTGGTTGAGTGGCTTGGGCGGCCACTTCTTCAACAGCTGGCTCGGGTTGCGGCTGGGGAGTGGCGGGCACTTGAGCTGTTGGCGCAGCTTGTGGCGGAGCGCTGGGTGGTTTTTCAAAAGAACCGCTCTTGATGACCTCGCGATCACTGACGTTGAGCTGTGCTTCCGCTGGCGCCAGATTGGCGAATATATCATCGATTTCTTGATTGACTTCCTCGCCAAACAGCCCTTCCTGTGCTGGTGCTGGTCCGG
>PSRH01000269.1 GCA_003175915.1 Candidatus Melainabacteria bacterium
CCAGAACAGACGTCGTGATAACTCGGGTTTTTCATTGTTCCCCCCGAATAGCCGACGGCCACTGCCGTTACCCCCGGTATATGGCGAAATGTTTCCTCAACGCCCCAGAAGCAACCAGCACCAAAAATTGCCTTTTGCATTTTCTTGTGATCTCCATTCTGAGCTATGACTTTGCCATTGGATGTGTGGAGAGGAGAGGCTTGTGCCTTTCCTGGGTCGATAGCGGCGACTATCCATACCAAGATTAGCAGAAGAAAAATGGCGCCGCCAGTTTGGTTAAATGTACGGTTCATCCTCACCTCATTATGTTAGAAGGTTGACTATGCCTTAAGCAACGATTGCTCATATAGATGCAAATAGTAGAAGGCAGCCACTACCAGGCTGTGGTTGATTGCTCCTGATTTAATTAAGCCGGCAATTTCCGTAAAGGGCACAAGGCGCGATTCAATCTCTTCGTGTTCATCAAAATTCGGCTCTTGAACCAACTCAATGTTACTTGCCAAATAGATATCGCAATAATTTCCTTGAATGGATGGGTTAGCGTAAGATCGTCCCAGATATATCATCTTTTCCGCCCGATATCCCGTCTCCTCCAGGAGTTCCCTGAAGCCGGCATGCTCAGAGCTTTTGTCCTCGGGGTCAACAATACCACCTGGTACTTCCAGTGTGACCGAATTCGTCCCCGGCCTGTACTGTTCGATTAAGAGCACCTCGCCCGCTCTGGTCATAGGGATGACCTGCACCCAGTTTGGGCAACGCAAGACATAAAAATCATGCGTATCCTTCGACCGAGGGCGCTGAGAAAAATTACGGTGGACCGTGAATATTCTACAATCGGCTACCTGGCTGGAATTGAGAATCGTCCAGGCAAGCTCCTTTCCTGTCAATGTACTTCCTCCAACAACAGCTATATACTTCCAGCAAGAGCTTAACTATGGCACATTGCAGTGCAAGAAGAGGCACTGATCCGGGTAAACTCTAACTAGAAACTATTACCGCCATTCATTAAACAAGGAATTTGGTGCACTTGCAAACCGAATCAAGAGTCATCCTAGGTAAAATGAAGAGAAGGCAAACTGAGCTCCGGGAATGGCGCCGGCTCTGGACCATATTGGGCGTACTACTGTGCTTACAACCGATGAGGCTCGCCGCTCAAGCCGAATCTCTTGACCTGTCCACTAGCGCAGGAAGGGACAAATTCAATCAAGCCGTCAAACTGCATAATGAAGGTGTGCTGCTCTTCGAGAAGCAAGACTATGCGGTAGCTCAGCAGAAATTCAAAGATGCGCTTGCTCTCAATCCTGATTTTGCCGAGGCACACTGTAACTATGGCAACACTCTGATGAATTCGGGTCAATACGAAGAAGCCTTGTCTGAGTTTAAACGGGCGACAGAGCTAAAGCCGAGTTTGTCCGTGGCATGGGAAGATCTCGGCACCTGCTTTCAGACCGTTGGCAAGACTCCCGATGCTGTGGAGGCCTACAAGAAATATCTCTCCATTGATCCAGCCGGACAACACGCCAGTAAGATTCGTAGTACCGTGGCGTTACTTGAAAACGAGATCAAGAGAACCTCCAACAGCCTCGTTTCCAATGGGCCAAACGATTATCTGGGTGACGCCACTCAAAATGGCATGACGCGCTGGTCACCAGATTTGATGCCTCTCAAGGTATACATCAAGAATGGCGCCGCCGTTCCCAATTTCCGTCCGGAATTTGTAGATATTCTCAAGCAAGCCTTCGCTGATTGGAGCCAGGGCTCAAGCGGCAAGGTCACTTTTGTTTTCACTGACGACGAGAATTCGGCCAATATCGTTTGTTCGTGGACCAATAACCCGAAAGAAATGATGTCCTCAGCCGAAGGTGGTCACGCTATGGTTATTCCGGACGCTCAAGGAATACTCAAATCAATCGTCATTCTTCTCACCGTCAATCCTTCTGGTGCGGTCGTTACCGAAAAGTTTGCTCGCCGAGTAGATCTTCACGAGATCGGGCACGCCCTAGGACTTTTGGGTCACAGTAAGAATCCGGATGACATTATGTTCAGTTCCCTACCTCCTGGAGATCTTGATTGCGCCCTGAACGAGCGTGACAAGAATACAATCATTGCTTTGTACTCTTGCGATCCATCCAAAGTGGCCAGTCGTCCACTTGACGTATCCAGGCTGATGATGTCCGGTGATCCAACTAGCACGGTAATGCGAACCGTCAAGCTGAACGCCGAAGCATCCGAAGCCATGAAGAACAAAAGCTTCGCAATTGCTGTCGCAAAACTTGAAGAGGCGCACAAATTGGATCCGAGCAATCAGATCATCAACAGCAATCTCGGATCAGCATATGCCAATTGCGCCGTAATCGCCTTTATGTTGCGTAATTTTCCTCAAGCTGACAAGTACTTCAGTCAGGCGCTCCCACTTTTGGAAAAGGGCACCAATAAGGCAAATTACTTGGCTGTCCTAAAAAATTATTGCAGCATGCTGCGCCTAACGCAACGAGCAAGCGAAGCGGATAAAATCTCTAAGCGGATTAAAGCGTTAGAGAGCAAAAACTAAGCATGAAAGCAATGATCCTTAAGCAGCCACAACAGCGGCTGCAGCCATCGGACGTAGGAACGCCTTCAATAGAAGCGAATGAAGTTCTCGTTGAAGTAGAGGCCTGCGGCGTTTGCCGCACAGATTTGCACATCCTGGACGGCGAGCTGAAGAATGCCAAACTTCCTCTCATTCCAGGACACGAAATCGTGGGCAAGATTGTCCAACTTGGTAAGGTTGTAAAAGGTTTCAAAGAAGGTCAACGTGTGGGCGTGCCCTGGCTTGCATACACCTGTGGAAAATGTTCGTTCTGCTTGAATGGACAAGAGAACCTTTGCGACAATGCCATCTTCACAGGCTACACTAAAAACGGTGGCTATGGAGAATACGTTGTCGCTAATGAAAACTATTGCTTCGCCGTACCCGATAAGTTTGACTCGATCTCGTTGGCACCTTTACTTTGCGCGGGTTTGATCGGATGGCGTTCTTATCGATTAGCCGGAGACTTCAAGCGGTTGGGAATGTATGGTTTTGGTGGTGCAGCACACATACTGACTCAAATCGCCCACGCTCAGGGGAAGGAGATTTACGCATTCACACGTCCCGGGGATGAGAAAGGTCAGAAATTCGCGCGGCAGTTGGGAGCAGTCTGGGCAGGTGATTCAACGCAAGCGCCACCACATCCTCTTGACGCATCAATCATATTTGCTCCGGCCGGCCCATTGGTCCTTACCGCTCTCAAATCATTGCGAAAAGGGGGCGCCATCATATGCGGTGGCATCCACATGAGCGATATTCCGGCCATTCCATACGATTTGCTCTGGGGAGAAAGAATCATTCGATCGGTGGCAAATTTGACCCGAGAGGATGCCCGCACTTTCTTCGAAACTGTCGAGCGGGTTCCGCTCAAAACCTCGGTAACCGAATACAAGCTTGAAAACGCAAATGAAGCACTAGACGATTTGCGGGCCACCCGGTTCGAGGGCGCAGCCGTGCTGTCAATCAGACCATAATGGCTCTAACCATGCAACGGCGCGGCTTTCCATAGCTAACCCCGGTGCGTGTCAATTGATTATCCGGCCTGATATACTAAGGTGACATCGAACGAGGCTTGGCAAGATGAACCTATTTCGCAATCAATTATTAGCAGTCGCACTGATCTCGATGCTGATGCAAACCGCCTCGGCAGATGAGCAGAGCAGGGGCACTGTTAAGATAAGTCCTCCAGCCAGTCGGGTAGACGGAGCCAAGCTAAGTTTAGAAGAGGCCAGAAAGATCGCTCTGGCTAATGCCAGCGGCGACATTGTGCATGAAAAACTTGATAAGATGGCGGATAGCGTCTGCTATTCCTTTGATATCAAGGACAGTGCCAACAATGTAAAGGAAGTGCTGGTGGACGGCAACACCGGACAGGTTGTAATCGTCGAAAAGGGACCGAGCGCGCCCTCGGCCACTCCTCACCTGAAGGTGCCGTCGCTGCGCCCCCACTAGCATTTGTGACCTGGCATTTGCCGCTGACCTGGCCGATAGCTCAGCTATTCACACCTTATCCACAATTTGCCAATAAAATGGGCCCATCGTGAAGCCTGATCGGTTGCGGATAAGAGCCGGTTCTCATGAGCAAGAGTCCCTTAAGTTTGATCCTCGCTGTGCTGGGATTGTTTTGTTTTTGCTCGAGCGCCTGCCAGGCTAAACAGACGTTTTTAACTGGCGACGAACAAGCGATTAAACAGTACGATGCCGGCGATTACTATGGTGCCCTCGCAAAGTTTCGGGCGAGTCTTGTAAATTCACCCAATGACGCACAAATACATTACTACCTGGCCAACTGCTTGATCAAACTGGACCAGCAGGAAGAGGCAGCGCTGGAATATAGAACTGCCCTCAAACTGACAAAGGATGCCACTCTAGCTTCGTATTGTAAACAGGGAATCAACGGTTGTACATCGGCTTTAACAGAAAGTAGAGAAGCGCAAGCCGTTGCAGGAGCAATTAAGCACATTAACAGTCAGGCCGACTTACAAAAAAGTATTAGTGAATCATACGTGAATTCCAACACTCAGTCTAAGCAGCGTCAAACTGAGACGCTCGTCAGGTCGCTCGAGGCAGAAAAGGACCAGCAGATAAACTCAATGGAAACTGCGACATACATTGATAAGCATGGATTCAGCCAACCGTTGTACTCCTCGCAGGAAATCGCGGCAGCCAGGCAGTCTTTCGATCAGAAAATAGAATCTGCCAAGGCATCAGCCAACAGAGAAGCCGCGTTGTTCCGGGAAAATGCTCTAAAGGCGAGCAACAATTTCGACGAAATGGTTACGACCCTGGAGAACAGCTTAAAGAATGGAACAAATGCCAAAGGACAGAGGCTGCTGCCAGTGGGTACCAATCTGTACGTGCGTAACTATGCACTACTTGATCCGCAACCTCATAGCAAACCGTCAGACCAAGAACTCACTGCGACTCAGGAAATGCTTATACTGAGTAAAAAAAATGGCGTCTTTCGGACAACGGTGGCTCCTCAGACTGGAGGATCGGACTCCTGGCGCACAAGTAATACGTCTGTTTATGGCAAACTTCTTCAGAGCAACTAGACACATGATCTCAAACGATCACTGGCTGATGATACTCTCTCGTTTGCGCTCCAAAACAGCAGCGCTAATCCTGGCACTTATGCTGGTAACGATATTGCCTGCAGCGCTAGCTGAGGACAACACTAAACCCTCCGTCTACTACACAACAACAGTGATAAAAGTACCAAATCAGACAAAGTACCCGCCTTACAAAGGACCGGCTATACGTGACACAACGTCCATGTTGAGCAGGCCCAGGTTAAGGGCTCGACTGACTGGCGAGGTCGACAGCGAGGATCAACAGGACCCTCCGAATGAAGGTTGCAGCCCCGCTGCCGAGCTCTTGTTGCGTAATCCATTTCCATTGACCGCCGTTAAGACGAAATCGATTCCAACTCAGTTGTTTCGTCAATGGATATTGAAAACGAACCGTAACTTACCTGGTAAGCAATTGCGGAAGGAATCAGTTGTCGTCGTAAAAGGAAAATGGGATCATGCCGAGCATGTATTGGAAGCCTGCGGTATCCCATTTCTTTTGCTCGATCCAAACAAATTTCAAGACAAATTGCCCGGTGCACAGGTCCTGATAGTAAATTGTCCGGGCGATATTGGTGACACTTCCCTTACGGCTATACGTGCGTTCGTCAAGCGAGGCGGCTATCTACTCACCACTGATTGGGCTCTAGCAAGCTGCTTAGAACCTGCATTTCCGCATTTCGCCTGCTGGGTAGGAGAATACTCAGGCTCCGAGATCGTGGACGCGGAAGTCGTAGAACCAGGTAACGAACTTGCCCGCGCTACCGTAAGTCAGGCACCGTGGAAGCTTGATGATAAGAGCCAGATTGTTAAACTGATCAACTACAGCAAAGTTGATGTCTTGGTTCGAAGCCGGGCACTTAGCAAAGAAGACGGAATGAAACTAGGCATCCTGGCCCTGACCTTTAACTATGGGCAAGGGCGAGTTCTACACTTAGTCGGTCATTTCGACAATAACAGCGGCAATTCTGCTCTGCCGGATCCGGCGCCATCGATCCAGATAAGTCTTCGTCAAGCTTTGTCACTCAATTTCATTATGGATGGCCTC
Organism: Candidatus Melainabacteria bacterium; assembly: GCA_003175915.1. Classification (GTDB taxonomy): domain Bacteria; phylum Cyanobacteriota; class Vampirovibrionia; order Obscuribacterales; family Obscuribacteraceae; genus PSRH01. Next base: position 6,188 of record PSRH01000269.1, read on the forward strand.
GGTGCGTCCGTAAATTGACCATAGTTGAGGCAGCCTATTTAGCTAACTGAACAGGTTCCTGCTCGCTGCTTTGCTCGAGCGAAGCAATTTGCCCCAGTGTAATTGGTTGAGGTTTTAAAAAGAGTGATGCCAGAACTCCACCCAGGTAAAGTAAGGCACAACATGCGCCTGCCATCGCGTACGACCCTCCGAAGAGGGCAACGAGCTGCCCACTAGCAAGAGCTGCTGCTGCTCCGATCAGTCGCCCAGCGTTATAGCTAAAACCAACAGCCGTTCCTCTTATTTCGGCGTCGAATAATTCAGGCAAATAAATAAGGAGAAGAGCAAATGGGATATGAGAAAACATTCCAACCAGAAAACACCAGACTAAAAGTTGAGGCCCAAAGTGCTGTACGGTAAGAAACATGCTCACATTACACAGGCAGGCACCAAGAAATGCTACCCGAAAAGACATGGCTCTGCCCAGGCGATCTACCGCTAGCCAAGTCGACATAGCCCCCAATATCCCACCAATGTTCATAACAATTGCTGCCCAACTGCGCTCAGCAATGGCGTTTGTTCCTGTCATTTGGTTAATCCATGGCGAAATCCATGATAGAACGGCCCAATATCCGACTATTGCTGTGCTCCCCAAACAAACAGCTAAGAAAGTTCGATAACGATTCTTCGGCGAGAACACTTGCGGAAGGGTAGGACGAATGATCGCTGTCTGATCGGACGTCAGTTCGGACTTGGGCTTAGCTCTCAGTCTGGCCTTGTATTGCTTAAGGATTTCGAATTCCGCCGGATCCTTTACTTTGAACCTGATATAGAGAGTTAGAAAGGCAGGAAGTACCCCCGCAACGAAGAGCCATCGCCAGCCAAGATACCCGAAAAACAAGTTCAGAGTCGCAGCCAGAATATAACCGAAAGAAAAGGCAGCACAATAAAAACCCATCGCTTTAAGACGCGATTGCCCTGGCCAACTTTCGGCAAGCGTTACTCCAGCAACAACAACTTCGCCGCCGATACCGCAACCCACTAAAAAGCGGTAAAAGGCAAGCTCAATCCAGTTATGGCTTAACGCACAGAGGCCGGTGCATAGAGCATAAAGGAGTATCGTAAGCATCATCGCTTTGGTACGACCAATGCGATCGGCAAGCATTCCAAAGCCGACTCCGCCCACAAAATAGCCAAGCATTAAGGCAGCCAGAATAACCGAACCATATACGCCGACCAAGCTGTGCGAGGTCGTCTTCAAAAGTTCGGACATGGCAGGATACAGGACAATCGTAAATATCGAAGCGTCCAGGCCATCAAAAGCATTACCCAGCCATGCGGCTATCAGTACATGCCACTGCGAAGTGGGAATCTGTCTGGAGCGACTCGGCTCTACTGCACCTGCAGCAGTCGCTTGCATGTTGATCTTCTCCAAAGGTTCTCAGGCTGCCAATAGTAATTCTTTTGTCGTTACACCAACGTTTCGATATTCAAAAATGACATAAAGCGAAATACTAAATCTATGTAAGATCGCTACCTAAAGGCCAATCACTCATCTTTTTGACTGGCGGGCAAGTTAGAGTGCCCATTTGTTTGGCTGGGTTGCGGTGCCGGTGATTGATTGGCTTGATTCGACTTAGCTCCTTGCTGCACAGTTGTTTGATTCGATTGCGCTCCTGTATTTGTTTGATTAGGCGGCGACACCGACTGGCCGTTTGATTGATTTGGTTGGGGGTGACTCGATGGCGTTTGCTGCGATCCTTGGTTCCTTTGCATCCGCTTTGCTTTACTCACTTCCTTAAGTTGCTGACGAACCAACTGATTTATGGGCAAGAGAGAAGGTTTACCCAGGGACATGCGCAAACCATAAAATAGACGGAAGTCATTACCTGAAAATCCGGGAGTGGCTTTTGAATGAAAATTGAACACCGGCTCAGCCCTGACAAACGCTTGCAAGCTGGGCAAACGCTTAGTGAGAGGTCGGGCCGCCTCGAAATCCAGCACCCACGTGTAATTGTTTACGGGAATCAATGAAGCAGATCCGAAAGGTTGACGAAAGTTTTGAACAAAGGTTGCGTAAGCAGACAGGGTCCAACGCCCCGCTCTGCGAACAACACCAAAGGTGTAAAAGGGATCAATCTCCCGCGTCGCTCCCGTAAAGGGTTGTCTTCCCCTTAACTGCAAAACCGTGCTCAAGAAGGCCACAGTTCGAGAAGACGGAGCATACGATAGAGTCAGTGAAGGAAGATAGTCGAACACTGGTACTTGTTTTGACTGAAACAACTCACGACCTTGAAAATCGGCCTGAAGATTGATCGTACTGGTTAGCGGAATGTCCTGCTGAATACCCATACCGACCGATTGAACTACGGAATTGAGCACGGTATTTTGCATGGCACAATCGTGCAGGGCAAAATAATTCCCGTAGACGCGCGTCTTCGACGTTAAGGTCCAACCGCCAGTCAGATTGGGTAGAGTTCTGAAAATTTGTTGGCTGGCATTGACTTCACTCAATTGCGTTCCAAGTTGCTGCTGCTGAAGCAGATCGAGCATGGCAAACGGTTGCCCGCCGGTTGCCTGCCGAATAATGCTAGATCGAGGGGGAAATTGAAATGGATTGGTCTCAAGACGGAACGAATTCTCGCAGCTGGCGTTCAGGTAAAATCTGCTGGGCAATCTGTTCAACAGGGTAATCTGGGCACGATCGGACATGAACCCGCGTTCTTGGGGACCAGCCAGAGGAACAACGTCAGTTGGCAGAACACTGTTACTCTGTGCCCTGACTCGATTTATGGAAACAAAGCAAAGTGTATAGACACTAGCGGCTAGGTAAACGATCGATCGAGATAGCTTCGACATCCGATCCGCCTAATTTCGATGAATCCTAGATATCATTTGCCAATCATCACATCATTCATCTTCACCTTAAGGCTAAACCTGATGCCGACTCGCACCAGACGAGCATGCCAATAGTATCAGAACTTTAACAACTGAAGCTATGTGTTCTATCGAGGACGACGCCCCTCAAGAAGGCACTTCACTGGAGCGATTCTGAGCCAGTCCGTGCTGCACCAGGAATGCGGCTATATGCCACAAAAGGGCAGTAGGCTTGGTATCTAGAGATTTGAGGATGTTGCTTATAGGCGTCAGTCCATCCAAGCTGGTCGATATTTCAATCATCAGGTCCAGTTCTTCTTCGGTCGGTGGTTCAGGGAGATCTTTCAGAATCTGCCACCGTGTCAAGAATTCGTCTTTCTGGACAAGTATCAGCCTCGCATCGGCACTGGAAATGATCGACTTGGCGATATCAAACTTATCCTTGATCAAAGCTGCATCGATAAGGCACTTCGTCAACTCTTCGTAAATGTTGAAAGATTCGTCCAGCTTGGGAAACATAGTGGGCAATCCGCCAAGTCCTTGTTCTTGGAATTTAAAAGTACCCTCTTCAAATGTTGTCATTAACTCAACTATGGCATAGCTTCCCTTGAGGTTGCCGGTTCGGGCCTGCAGAGGTTTGCCGTTCTTGAAAAGCATCCAAAACTGTTGGCCCTTGCTGGTCTGGATCGTCAGCACGCCGGTTTTCTGCGCATGTGCTAGCGCCTGTAACAGAGCGGATGGTTCGAAAACTCCCAATTCTCCGATAATTTTTGCATGTGTTTTCGCCCACTTGAACGTCTTCGGCACGTCAGCTGCGTGACAGATCTTGTTGCGGCCCAATTCGTGCTTCACGTAGTACAGAGCCGTGTCTGCCTGAAAAAGTAAATCCTCCACTGTAGTGCCGTCTTCGGGGTAAGTAGCAATTCCCACCGAGACTGTCCAATGGGCATTACCACCAGGCCAGTATTCCTTTTTTTCAACTGCCGCTCGAATTCTTTCCCCGACAATCGCTGCATTTTCAGCACTGGTTTTCTCAAGAATGATGAGGAATTCCTCACCGCCGAAGCGAATCACACAGTCAACTGGTCTGTAACCGTCCGTTTTGAGACGCACGCATTTTTTAATGGTATGAGAAAGCTCGCGGAGTACCTCGTCACCGATTTGGTGCCCAAACGTATCGTTGATCTGCTTGAAAGAATCCCCATCTACAAGGAGAAACGAGACATGCGAGTTAACCGGATCGAGGGCAGCCCTCTGGAACACCTGCGGAGCAAGTTCGTAAAAGTATTTCTTATTTCTCAGGCCGGTAAGCGGATCGGTACGCGCAGCTTCGAGTTCTTCTATGTAGATAGCAATTTGATAGAGATGTCTCGAGGTCAAATCGGCAACTTTTCTGAGGACCCTAATGCGATCGAGTAACGTCTGCCCTTCGATACCGAAATAGACACCCAAAAGACCCATCGGTCGGCCTTGGAAGGTCAGAGGGAAATAAGCTGCGCTCTTAAGTGAAAGCTGTTGGGCAACGTCTTGCAGACCCTTTTCCCGAATACCCTCCAGTCCCAAGTGTATGTGACCGCCCATCTCAAACAGCTCTTGAGCAAGGGCTCCATGATTGACCGCTTTCAGCGCTTTCAAAGAACGATCATCGAAACCAATGAAGGCATCAATTGAATACTGGTTACCGTCAAAGGTGAAGCAAGCAGCATGAACAACGCTTGTCGGATACTTATCATTGAGACGATCGAGGACAATGCGATACACCTGTTGAGTCGATCTGATTGGGGCAATCGCCTGACTCAAGGCGGCAGCAAATTCGTCCTCTGATTCTTTTGCATGCAATTCAGACACATATTGTTGCGCCTGGGCAAATTTCTTCTCAAACTCCTCGGTCAATTTCTCGTGCGTCGTTTCGTGGACTTTTCTTTGTTGTTTCAGCTCTTCTTCTTTTTGCGCGCGAGCAAAGAACTGAACATCGTGCTGCCTGCGAACTTCTTTGAGACCCGCGGCAATTCTCTTCACCTCGGACGCGGCAAACGCACCAAGATTTAGACCGCTGCCACTTACAGCGGAATACGCATCTCGCGAAAGCAAAAGAGACCCGCAAGCTTGATTGATTTGCTTCATTGGTCTGGCTACAGTGTCCCTGAGAACAACTACGACAACAGCAAGCAAGCCAAGCCAGGCAACTAGAAGGTAGCCGCCTCTCAAAGGCATGGCACCAAGAATGGATTGGTCTCCCAAATCTACCAGCAAAGGATTATTGGCAAAACCTATGTGGAGAGTACGTCCGTTACCGAAACTAGCAACTGCCTCATAGTAAACATCGCCCTTCCAGTTCACAACTCTGGATTTTTTCTCTGTGGGGGCTTTTAATTCCGGTGCGAAAGGCTTGGTGACAGGATCGATCACGCCGGACGAATTTGTTATATAAAGCCAGGAGAGATTGTATTGACCCATAGCTTTGAGAATCTGAGTCTGTGTCGGTGAATTGACGATTTGATTAGCCAGTCGATTGGCAACCGACTGATATGAGTCATGGCCCATCTCAGGAAATGCTTGATAAAGGCGATCGGCCATAAACAGTGCAAAAACTGCGCCAACTATGAATGTCACACAGGTGACCATAGTGACCGATTGAAAATGGTCAAGCACTTTTTGCTGCAATTTCTCCAGGACGCCATCGGCGGGTGCCTCAATCATTTCCACAGACGTTTGAATGGCCTTAGATGTCATTTTTAAGCGCCTCTACTTTTGCCAGCTCGACTTTTAGACGAAGTTGATTGCCCCGGAACCAATCGGGTAGTGGGGCAAACGCGGTCTTTCCGATCGTGGCGATAGCATATTCGTCTAATTTATCGTTTCCAGAGCTTGTCACCAATTCAGTATTCAACAATTGACCATCTTTGCTCAGAGTAATCACAACCACTATATTCCCCTGACCATGCTTTTTCGGATGCCAGTTTGCCGCCAATCTTAAGAGCATATCCCTTCTATAGGGTGCGATATTTCCCATAGCCTTGGCCACAGCCCCGTTCTGGGGAGGAAGCAGGGCGATTTGCTGTCCCTGGGCCCCTTTACCATCACCAGCCCCTCCGCCGGTTCTATCACCCTGGCCCGCTTGTACGCCTCTATCTCCTGTACCAGCCTGTCCGGTTTCAGCGCCATGCGTCATCTGATCAGGCGTTGATCGGCTATCGCTAGCCAAAGGAGTGCTGGCAGCGACGGTTTTTTGAGCCTGTGGCGCAGCCACGTTTTCGACCGGTTTGGCAGGGGGTGAACCGTCATTAGCCCTCACTGTAATGACAGGGCGAGGGGCAGCCCGTTTTAATGACCCATCAACGGGTTGTGCGGCGGCTTTGTTCACAGGCTGAGTCTTTCCGCGTGCAACATTTGTTGCTTTTAGCGGGAGACTGGGCAACGGTCTGTCGATTGACTGAGCTCCAAAGCTCGACGATCGTCCTTGTGCCTTTGGCGATTCCGGTTTCAGGATTACTTCCGGTGGCTTAGGCAGTTCCGGCACAGAAAATTCGATTGTAAGATTGCTTACGATCGATTGTCTGTTTCGTTCAAGTTGCTTCGCAATCGGCAGCAAAGATAAAATCGCCAGAAAATAGGACAAAGAAACGATGACGATGATTCGTTTCAGATCCCCTGTTTTTTCGATAGAGTTTACGCTCTCGTGGCTAACGAAGCGATCTGCAATTCTGAGGATCGTTGCTGCGTTATTCATATTTTGAGGTAAACCGACACGCCAGACCAAGTCCATTTATGCCCAAATTCGCCGAGGCTTACACTCGGAGAGTATTGCAATATGCCAAACTGGTAATCAGCCAACAGTCTTCCCATATCTACTTCAACCTGCTGTACGGACCATTCTTCGAAGTAACCACAGTGAGACAGGAAGTCATCTTAACGATCTTGTCAACGATGATCTTGTCTGTCTTTTCTTTGCTCTCATACAGATCTGACAAGAGGTCACTTGCGCTAAATGCGCTGAATGGAGAAGCCTCACTCTTCGCAATACTAAAATTGTCGCCAATATTTGCAATTCTTACGCTACGACGATCGACCAGGTCATCTTTCAACCACTGATCGACATGGGAATCTCCCAACACGACTTCCTCGCCATAACTTACAGGGATAGATCTGTCGTTAGCTAAGGTCTGGATCGCATCAGGTCCCTGAGCAGCCAACGAACACACGCGTGTTACCTGATCGTCGCGCGTCACCCAAGCTACGGTTCCAGGCTTGAAGATCACCTTGTGATCGCGGCATTGAAGCTCAGTCCTATCTGTCGCGTAGATGAGTACCTCGCCTGAAGTAAGCCGAATTGCGCCATCGGTGCCAACCAGCATGTCTGTCGTCGGCGAGTAACGTATTTCAGCCGTCTTTTGACGAATGTGGCGGCAACTTACACCGGTAGGTGCGATTGCCAGTTCCAATGGTGGGCTTAACCCAGGGAATTGAGCTATTTCGGAAAGAACCGTTTCTTTCAAATCAGCTTCATTTTTCTTCGCGTGCGTCTTCTTCTCTACGTAACCTACAAGGGGTTGTTTGTCAGTATTTAGCTGCGATTTGAGGAGTACAGACGCGTTCATCTTCTCTTTCAAATCGCTGAGACGTCGTCTGATTGGATGATCGATGCAAGGCAACATCAGAAATAGCCAATCTTCTCGGCGGGCCATTTGCCCAACGTCGAAATTGTTTTTGACAACGTTCAACCCGGCCGCTACGACTTTTCCACCGGCAACAGGCTCTCTTTCCACACCGTCGACCGGAATCAATTCTTCATCGTTAAGAGAAGAATCTGCCAAAACAATTTCCTGACCCTGAGCGGCGTTTATTGGGATAGCAACTGGTTTAGCGGGTGTCACATCAGTTTGACCGCCCACCATATTATTAATGCGGACCACATTGTTGGCTTGCTGATCTATGCTTACCGTCGATTGCGGCGGAACGGTAACTATCCCCTGAATGGTGTGCACAGTAAGACCTTCGGCGCCTGTGATCGCCGTAAGCCGCCCGTCCTTTAGAGAAACACTGAACTCTTTGTCGGGCGAGAAGGTCGTGCCGGGCGACGCCATGATTATCGAGTTGTGGTCACTAGCAAAATAGAAAGGCTGAACGCTGCTCGATACAATCCATGTCTTCGCCCCACCGGTACCGGAAGAGGTACTTAACTGACCACCACCACAAGGATCGTTGAGATTCGGTCTGGAGTTGTCGCTTGGTACAAGCTGATTCCTATTTATATCTGTCTGGAGTACTGAAGGGTTGTCGGCCACAGCTGTTGAACTCCCAGTCGTCGGCACAGCGTCTGTCAGCCTGACAGTAGGTTCGGTCGTTGGTTGTACTGTAACTGGCGGGGGCGAAGGTGCAGGTGTTGGGGTTGGCGACGGATTCGGCTCTGAGCCCGGTGGAGGTAGAACCGGGGTGGGGCTAGGTGACGGTGTCGGCCCAGGCGGCGGCGGTGGCGGCGGTGGCGGCGGCGGCGGCGGTGGTGGAGGTGGCGGCGGTGGCGGTGGCGGCGGTGGCGGTGGTGGCACTGTTCCTGTTACGACAATCTCGTTGAGAACATTGGTGCCCTGGGCGAAACTTACTAATCCACCCGTATAAGCATTGGTCGTCGGAATGACAATTGGGCTTATCACTGCCAACGTATTTGGATCTATGTTACCAAAGCCCACATACTGACCAGCCAGTAGCGTTCCCGTACCAGTCACATTCACTAAACCTGTCGGCCCTCCGTTGAATGCAATGATCCCGGTATTGGCATCGGCTTGGATCGTTCCATCGTTTGTTACCGAGACTCCTGCTGCAGTTGGCACCATCGATGCAAACTGGATTGTTCCTCCATTCCCAGTCGCACCATCGGCAATCACCGAACCGGTCCCGTTGACGGAGATCGGTCCATTCGATAACAGAGCGATATTTCCTCCGTTCACATTTCCGCTCGCGTTTATTGAGCCAGAGACGTTTATTGAACTTGGGGAAACTAAAGCTATCGAACCACTGTCTGCTGAAATAAGGGAAGGAGCCGGTACTACAATTTGCGAAGAGGTGCCACTTGTAATTAGTTGAATAGTTGCTGCTGAAATTGCTCCGGTTGTCAACGTTTCATTGGCTGCACTCAATGTCACCCCAAAGGTCGAGGCCATGCCGTTAACCGCGCCTGTCAATATCCCAGCGCCGTTAACCTGGATTATCTGGTTAGTGTTTCCGGGGACGAAGTATATATTTCCTAAATTGGCCGCTGTCGTCGCACTTGCAGATATTGTCCCGGAAAGTAAGACACCCAACTCCGCGTTGGCTAACTGGTTAATCGTTATCGATCCACCCGATCCTCCGACTCCGGTCGCGTCGGCCGTGATGTTGCCATTCACATAACTGGTACCTGTAGTGCCTACCCAGAAAAACGGCTGGCTTGCGTCGTTGTATGTAAGCGTTATCTTGCCGCCATTCCCGCTACCTACGCCATTGGCGGTTAGACTTCCATTAACCTGCAAATCACCTGTTCCAGACTGACCAGCCAATAGACTTATTGTTCCGCCATTGCCATTATTACCAAGCGGGTTGACATTAATCGCGGAACTCAGTGGAAGCATTACATTACCCGGAGACTGAACTAAAACGCTACCACCATCGCCGGCGGTTGACCCAGCCGAACCGCCCGTGGCGCTAATTTGCAAGCCCGAGGATCCAATCCCTCCTGTAATGTCTCCTGTGAACGCAGCAAGTTGTACTAAGCCTCCCTTTCCAGTACCGGATCCATTGGCGCTAAATACCTGTAAGCTGTTATTCGGATTCGGCAAATTGATAGAACCTGCGAAGATCGCTACGGTTCCGCCTTGGTTCGCGCTGCTACCACCTGCGTTAGCACTTAAAACCGCTCCTCCGTTGAATGTGACCGGTCCCATGGTAATACCGGTCGTTTCTATCTCTACGCTGCCTCCCTGTCCGGCGCTGGCATTTGCCGTAAGGGACGTACCAGAGCCTATAGAGACGCCGTTGTTTGGACCAGACCCAAAGCTCAGATTAGCGACCAGGATACTGCCGCCTCCACCTGAGGTGGTGCCACCATTAGCGCTGATATTGCCATTAACCGCCAGCACGCCTGTTGAGCCAGTGGTAGAAACAAGGTTTAAAATAACGTTCCCGCCGGTACCGTTAAGTGCAGCATTCGCATTTATTGGTATATTGTCGGTAAGGTTCCCAACTGAGTGGTTGAAGCCTAAAATATTCACGGTTACGCTGCCGCCATTGCCGACGTTCCCGAGCGCATCAACGTCGATACTTGCGCCTGGCGATAGCGTGATACTATCTTGAGCTGCAATCGTAACACTTCCTCCGCTACCACCAGTCGAGCCTGCCGAACCGCCAGTTGCTAAAAACTGCTGTGTGCTGGCGCCACCAAGGGCGAAGCTACTGGTTAAGCCGCTTGCCTGAAGGGAAATCTTGCCGCCATCACCCGTGCCGGATCCATTCGCGCTAAATAACTGAGCACCGGTGGTTATTCCTATCGTATCTCCAAGCACTGTTACAGTACCACCAGCATTGGCGCCGGTTCCGCCGGCATTGGCACTGAGTGTAGCTCCACCAGAAAACGTTACCGAACCATCCAAATTCGTCCCACCGGATTTTTGAGCGCTCACGGTGACGGAGCCTCCGCTACCTGCGCTGGCATCCGCCGTAAGGGATATACCAGAACTTAACAATATGGCCCCATTGCTTCCCGGCACCCCAGAATCCGTAATACTTATGGTTCCACCGGCACCTGAAGTACTGCCCCCATTCGCATTTATGTTTGCGTTAACTGCTAAGACTCCAGTGCTATTGTTGATGAAAGTTACCGTACCGCCTGTTCCTATTCCCGCCGCGCTCGCGTTTATGGGCAGACTGTCTATAAGTGTCCCGCTTCCTGAAGTTAGGCTGGCTTCGAGATCAACGCTCCCACCGTTACCGTTAATTCCCTGCGGGGAGACGTTGATTGCCCCAGTTGATGCAATCGTTAGATTGTTGCCTGCATGAAAGGCTATGGTCCCACCGTCGCCCGTCAGAGATCCTGTTGATCCGCCAGTCGCGCTAAACTGCAAGTTTGGCCCACCGCTATTGTCGCTGATATCGCCTGATCCACTGAATAAGGCAGAACTGAGCAGAATCGAACCGCCATTGCCTCCACCGCCTCCATCTGCAGTAAATGTCTGTGCACCGCCGGTGAAGCTTATTCCGTTGTGGGATTGGATACTAATCGAACCACCTTGAGCGGTTGTGTTGCCGTTAGCGTTGACGGAATAGGATGAACTTGAGGCACCGCCCAGCACAATAGTTCCGCCCGAGTTGGCCACTATTATTGAACCACCCTGGGCATTAGTGCCATTTGCACTTAGCGAACCGCTTATCGCGACAGTTGAGTTCACACCTATGTTCTCGCTTGCAATAAAGATCGAGCCTCCCAGTCCCGACGTCCCGCCTGCATCGGCAGAGATTGTCCCCGTGGCCGTTATATTTTGGCCTGCAAAGTTTTCTATATCTATGCTGCCACCATTACCAGTGCCCACGCCGTTTGCGTTTAGAGAGGCATTTGTGACCAATATTCCTGGAGCATTGCTGCTAGAGTCCAGAGCAATCGAGCCACCATTGCCATTAATACCCTTCGGCGAAACATCAACCGATGCAGTGGATACCAATGTGATATTTTGATCAGCTGTTAAGCCAATAACACCACCATTGCCACTCAAGGAACCACTCGAGCCTCCTGTCGCAGTAATGGATGAGTTACTGGAAAGCGTTATGTCACCACCAATCCCGATACTACCTGTGTCGAGAGCGATCTGGCCACCGTTACCGGTGCCTGTCGCGTTCGCCGTTATAGCGGCTGCCCCACCATTAGCTGTTACTATTATTCCGCCACTACCCTGATCGAAGACACGGACTGAGCCACCATCGCCTCCACCAGGCCCACCGTTAGCGCTAATCGTCCCGTTTACACCATTAACTGTTGCCCCGGAGCCGACACTAAATGCTGTAGCGCTATCGGCAGACAGATTAGAGTCAATTTTGATCGTCCCACCAGATTGAGCTCCGATTCCGTTGGCTGTTAGATTGCCAGTAAGGGCATTTAATCCGGCAATAACAGTAATCGTCGTGGCTCCCCCATTGCTCGTTGCACTACCGATAGAGAGAGAGCCAGCAGGCGGAGGCCCTGAAAGATCTGGAGAGATACTGCCCGCCGCAATAGCTCCATTGGTAATGGTCAGTCCTGAGGCGATTGGCGTAGCGGTTTCAACGGTAACGTTGCCACCTGTACCGCTGCCGCCTGTTGTATTAATGTTGCCAATACTTATGGTTGTCCCAGATACTCCTCCCGCCAGGACCGTGACATCACCATTGGTGCCACTCCCAGCTCCACCGGAAGTTATATTGAGCGTGGGCGATGTCGTAATCATACCGGAACTGATGTTACTGCCTGCAAATGCAGCAAGAGTCATTTGCCCACCATTTATATTGCCGCCAGATGCCGCAGACGAATACAGAGAAGCCCCGCTTAGATTTATCTGTCCACCTGTAGCACTGCCGCCACTTATGTTGATTGGCCCTGTACCAGCGCCGCTAAAATTCGCACCAGCCAGCATCGTTATTGCTCCGCCCGAGGTACTGATGCTGCCGGCTGTCACAGAAACGTTGCCGCTGCTGACTACGGCCAATGGACCTCCACCGGTGGCAATTCCTGAAGCGATCGTGACAGCACTGCCAGATCCATTGGCAGCGAACGAGGCAAACCCTCCAGAGGATGAAATCACAGAAGTTTGAGCGACAGACAGGTTGCCGTTAATGGCAGAAAATGCCACACCAGGGTTTGAATTGATTTGCCCTGTGCCATTTATCGTCAAAGCACCAGAAGCTGCGTTAAATATCAGGGGAGTCGCGCTTAAGTTGGTGATGGTACCGTTGTTGGTAAGCTGATTCAAATTGATAGTTGATCCGGCACCACTAGCAACATTGAACGTTCCATCGATCGTATTGGCACCAGCCGAGCCGGTAAGATTAAGAGTGGCGTTTGCTGTGTAATCCGCCGAGATCGAGGATGCAGGGGTCGCGGAAACAGGAATCACAAAACTGGAAAAACCGAGATTGCCAGGAGAGACAGTTGGTAAATTGTTCAAAGCGATCGAGAAATTGCCGTCGATTGCTTGGCCGCTTGTGTTCAATTTAAGCGGTTGTGAACCCAGTGTGGACTCTTGGACTACAGCAATCCATTCAGCAGGTGTAACAAGCTGCCCGTTATGCACGGTAACAGGAGTGGCAGTAGCACCGTTGTATTCCTGAATGATGATCGTGCCGGCGCCACCAGCAAATGAGCCGCTGGAAATGGTAGTGTTCGTACCAGCAAGAATCGAGTTTATGGTGATAGTGCCAGAGGAGGAGATCGCTCCTTTAGTACCGTTTGTAACAGTAGGGGTTTGCCCTACTACAAAGGCTGTCCCAGTGCCCGTAATATTAGCAGCGAAGTTTCTGTTAGTACTTGACAGATCGCTGAATACGTCATAAACAGATGAACCGATCCCTGAATTTCCGTTTGTCGTAATTGAAATAGCTGCCGCGTTTCTGCCCACATTGTTGATCGTCTGAGACGCGTACGGCGAAGATGTGAAATTGGTTGCTTGCGAGGGGAATTGAGCACCGTAATAGCTAGCGACAGTACCGGTAAGAGCTATCGTTCCAGCACTGAGGGTAACTGCACCACCCTGTCCAGCGATACCGCCGGCGCCATATGGTGCACCGCCGCTTCCCCCATCAACACCTACGTTACCGCCAGCGGCAGAATTCGAGCTGACTGAAGCGATAGCAGAAACTCCGAACACCCCTCCAGGACTACTTCCTGTACCATTAGCACCGCCGGCACCAACTGTTCCTGGAGCTCCATTATCTGTGTAGTCCAAGCCACCGCTGCTGGAGCCACCTCCGCCGGTTCCCCAACCGTTTAACGCAGCGCCGCCTCCAGCTCCGTAGAACCCACCTGACCCGCCGGCTGGATTTGGAACGCTATTTCCAACCGCAGTACCCCCACCGCCACCAAAGCTACCGCCACCGGATGCATCGTTACCTGTTCCACCACCGCCCCCACCTGCTGCCAGGATTGGCCCGTTTACGGTTATGCTTTGATTGCTTATGGTGGAAATGGTCACCGAGCCAGCGTTACCGCCGGCTCCGCCATGTGCCGTGGTTATACTGGATCCACCACCACCGCCACCTCCACCCGAGCTGTTAACGTCCCCCGTTAGATTTATGGCACCGCCCGTGCTCGATACTGATATGACACCACCGTTTCCGCCGACACCACCCGTTCCCTGTCCAGCGGAACCAAAGGCTCCGCCGCCGCCCCCTCCATAAGCTCGAATAGAACCGGAATTAATCGTCCCGCCTGCTTGTAATGTCACCGAGCCCGCGTTGCCACCGGCAAAACCGTTGCCAATTGTGGAGATACCACCACCACCACCTGCAGTATTGACATCACCGATAACAAGCGATCCTCCAGCCGTTACACTGAGAGCCCCTCCATTGGTGCCGGCGATATTCCTGTTCCCGGCATCAATGCCGGCGGTACTGAGAGCCCCCTGGACGGAAACGTTACCAGGAGCACTGATCGTCATTTGTCCACTCATCGTGTTGATTGAGGAACCGGCTGGGGCAGATACCGTTAAATTGCCGTTGGGAGCCTGAATTAAGAGGTTACCACTACCTGTATTGATCGTTTGCGATGCATAGGGGGAAGATGAGAAATTGGTTGCTTGACCAGGAAATTGACCGCCATAGTAAACACTAACAGTGTCGCTCAGGCTGATTGTATTGCTAGTAATGGTTACGCTACCACCTTGTCCCGCCACTCCAGCCACCCCAGTATAGGGACTGCCCTGAGTCGCCCCATTTTGACCAACGTTGCCACCAAATACGGTTCCAGCTTGCCCCGAACCGGTTACGCCAAACACCCCTCCCGGGCTGCCGGTGGAACCAGTTCCGCCAGCTCCAATCACCCCTTGTGTTCCTCCATCTCCATTGTCCTGTCCACCACTTGAGGCTCCTCCACCGCCAGAACCAAAAATTGGGCCAACGCCTCCGCTCCCATAGAAGCCACCGCTGCCACCAGGTGGAGCAAGCCCTCCTCCCTGTATCGAACCACCAGCCCCACCAAAACTTGCACCTCCTGTAGGCTGGTCCCCCAGCGCACCGCCGCCACCCCCGGCCGTAAGTAGCGGACCGGTCAAGGTGACCTGCTGACCGGCAGCCGTGCTAATTGTTACCGCTCCGCCATTTCCTCCGTTCCCACCATTAGCACTAGTTGCGGTTGAGCCACCGCCACCGCCACCTCCACCTGATGTGTTCAGGTCTCCCCCAACGCTTACCGAGTCGTTGGTGCTAACAATGGAAACAGATCCGCCGTTTCCACCAGTTCCTCCGGTTCCAGCACCTCCGGCAGTACCGAATGCACCACCAGCGCCACCACCGTAAGCTCGAATAGATCCGGTGCTCAAAGTGCTGCTAGCGTTCAGGACGACTGCACCAGCATTTCCGCCGTTAAAGCCACTGCCTGCGGCAGAAATCCCTCCACCACCCCCTGATGTATTGATATCATTTGTCTGGAGTGTGCCGCCAGAGTAGACGTTAACGCCTCCCCCGTTTGAGCCCGGTGCTTGAGCGTTTCCGGCGTCGGCGCCATATGAAAACAGATTGCCAGTCACGACCGATGCATTAGCATTCAACGTAGGTGTCGCCGATCCCCCGGTCGGCGAGAATGTACCACTGCTTGGCTGATAGGCTCCGTTGCTGAAATTGACGGTGGTTACGGCACCATTTGGGGTGACCGTTGGCTGTGCCGTGAATATGTTAATGCTGCCGGGTGTTCCCGAACCGCCTTGCGTTACTATATTATCTGTCTGAATTGCCGTTGTTGGGCTAGCAAATCCACTTGCACCAGCAATAATTTCCACATTACCATTAGCACCCGTACCGGAACCGCCAGAGTTCACTGGCACCCCAGGCGCTATAATCCGGCCGCCCGAGTTGCCGTTAGCATATGAAATCAGTTGAACGCTACCTCCGTTACCGGACGCTCCAACTCCCTGCGCATTGATGCCTGACATACCAGTTAGATTGATCGCACCGCCGCTAGCTGATGGCCCCGAACCAAGCTGAATAGTGTTTGCCGAGGGCGTCGAATAATTTGCACCAGCGACGATATAAACGCTGCCTGCACTGCCAGGTCCCTGAGTGACCAGGTTCCCAGCATTGACAGACACATTTCCAGATGAGGCGATTAGGGCATTACCGCCAAAGGTGGCAATGGTCGACCCGGACAGGGGATTCACTGTCAGATTGCCGTTGTTTTGAAGTGTGAGATTGCCTCCGCCCGTATTAATGACCTGCGACGCATATGGTGATGAAGTAAAGTTGCCAGCTTGTCCGGGAAACTGCCCAGAATAATAACCACCTACGGTGCCATTCAAGTTGACTGTCCCTGCTGAGATAGTGACGTTTGCTCCTGCTCCGCCGGCTCCTCCTGCGCCATAACTTCCACCGGAAGTTGCTCCGGCAAGGCCGACATTACCGCCTGCTGAAGAATTGGCACCGGAGTCTGGTGATCCGGCTGCGCCAAAAAGTCCACCAGGGTGACCGCCAGCACCAGCCCCGCCAGCACCAGCAACACCGCTGCCTCCATTGTCCGGAGCGTCTGTACCTCCGCCGACAGATCCACCGCCGCCCGATCCATTACCATTTGGTGCACCGCCACCGGCACCCCCAAAAAGTCCACCGCCTCCACCAGGTGCATTAGTCGTCGGCGACCCTACCGCGGATCCGCCACCACCGCCAAAACTACCGCCACCGGATGCGCTATCACCTGTTCCACCACCGCCGCCACCGGCAGAAAGAATCGGTCCACTTAAGGTAATTTGTTGATTGCTCGCCGCAGAAACCAGTACTGAGCCACCGGCACCTCCGGCGCCACCGTGAGCGCCGGTCTGGCCCGATCCACCACCTCCACCACCGCC
>PSRH01000124.1 GCA_003175915.1 Candidatus Melainabacteria bacterium
AAGCAAAAGGAGAATCGATCGTGCGTTACGACTGGGTGATCTTAGCCGCTCAGCCTGAGCCCAACAGGTTGATCGCGGCCGTGATGGCGTGCCTGATCGTGGTGGTGTTCGCAGGTCTCATCGGCAGTCAGTTGAACTTTCGCAAGGCTGCTACCGAGAGCCTGCTCGTTTGCATCGCATTCTTGGTGATCGTGGCACTTGTGGGGAAGTTCCTCGTCTTGCCCGTGCTGGCCGCGGAACTGCGCAACTTCCTACAGTAACTCAACTCTAGCGGATCCAGGACATCCGACTAGAGGTCGAGAGCGGGAACAGGTGCCCAACCTAACCCGCTGTCATGACCTAGAACCAGTCGAGAAACGTTACTTGCCCTGCCCAAGGGGACAATCCCAAGGCGCATACATGCACGACGGAGTGCGGGGATTGGACTGCTTCGGGCAGGGCGCTTGAGAAAAGGTACCACAATGTCAACGCACACTGGGGCCGAGGATGGAGCCGCCGCAGTGTTCGATCGGCATCGACAGCAGATGCTGGTCGCTCTGCGCGAGGCCAAAGACCGCCTGACCCAAATTGCCGCCTTCTGCTGCCAGATCCGCAGCGGGGCCTTGGAATGGTTGCGGGCGGCAGTCTCGGAAACGTTCACCGAGACCAACTGTGGCCCCGACTTCCGGCCGGTGGTCGAGCGACTGCACGCCGTGGTCGAGGAGCTGGACTTTGACCATCCCCTACTCGCGGAGCAGAACAACGTATCCGGGACGTTGGCGGAACTCCGCGCCACGGTCACCGTTCTGGCTCACACCTCGGCGCTTGCCGCGTCGCACATGATGGGGGACTTCCTTACTCATGTGTTCGAGGCGGCGGGGGCGATCGCCGTGGTCGCCAGCGCCGCGGCGGCAATCGAGGAAGGCAGGTTCGACGATGCTGTTCGCCTGTTCGAGCTGGTTTCGATGAACTTCCAGACGGCACCGCACTTGCCCAGGGTTAAGGAAGCCGCCCAACCCTGAGGAACGCTTCTCGCGCTCCCAGGAAAACCCAACTTCTGTCCAAACATGAAGGAGTCATCTGATGCACCCCCCTGGCGAAACGAACTGTGTGAGCGTGTTGATCCACCCGAGGTGCCGCCCAGCCGTTCACATCGGCGAGCGCGTCCCGCACCACGACTGGCAGCAGCCGGCACTACACATCCCCTGGCTCCAGGAACACAAGCACTGCGCCATTTGCCAAGAAGGGCTGACGCCGGGTGAAGGCAGCCTGCTGGTGGTTCACGCCGTGACCGGGGTGATTTGGAGCTACCGCTGAACCGCGGCTGTGATCGTCTCTCAATCAGGGGCCGGCTCTCCGGCCCCTGAGAACTTTCCCTTTTTGTGTAAGTCGACTAACTAGAAAATATAGTATTCACGACGAATCGTCAGAACAAACCTACATATCCCGATACTTGCAATACATGGTTCGCTACTCTTAGCGCTGAAGTGTGGGAGGACGTTGCATGTCTCGTTCGCAAGAAGAATTCTTTCGTCTTGTTGTCGCATTTATCCGGCAGAACAGCCTGGCTGTGCTGTCTTACATGCAGAATGATGATCAACCAAGCGGTGCTTGCGCCGATTTCGTGGTGTTGCCAGGTTCCGGAAGACCGCGCCTCGGTTTTTCCACCAGCGTCAAGCCCCCTTATCGAAAAGTCCCAGCATTGAGGCGCAATCCCAAAGTAGCGGTGACATTTTTTAGTGGTGTTCAGAACAAGACAGTTCAATGCCAGGGTATCGTCAGAGAAGTTGGGGAGAGTGAATTGCGCACTCAACTCGAGGAAACTTTTGAGGAGGCACGATTTTTTACAAGAAAAGCTGGTGCCGTATTCTTTGAAGTCGATCTGACCTGGATACGCTACGCAGACTACGGCAACAACGAAGAGCCGTTTGACCTACAAGAAATCAGCTTTTGAGGCCGTAATTCTATCTGTGCGTCGAGCGCGCCTGTCTCAATTTTGGTGTCGGCGGATCGCTTGCAGTGGCCGCGTCCGCGTTGAGCAATTCTTTCACGGAGGTGCGTAATACTTTCTGCACTGTCTCAATAGGGTCGCCGGCATTGACTACTTTGAAGTGATACTCGCCGACCATGTGCTCATACTCGAAAAGGATTTGCGACTGGTAGAGCTTGAACGACTGGTAGAGGTCTGTCGACATGCCAATGTCGCGTCCTGATTCATAAAAATCGAGACCACCGCGAGTGGTAATGATGCGGCGCAGTAATGATTCAAGAGGCATTTTCAGATAGAAGATCAGATCTGGTTCGACGGCAAAGCCATAAAGTTTGCGCACCCAGGCTGGATCGGCGCCGCGCACGACATCTCGAGCGAAAGCCGTGTAATAATAGCGATCGGCGATCACCACCAAACCGGCTCGCAATGCCGGAAGAATCAGATTGTGCGATCGATCGGCCAGGTCGGTTGCATAGAGTAGCGAAAAAGTAATTGTATTGAGAGCATTTTTCGATTTGGCTTTGTCGATGACGCGGAAGATAAGCTCCGACGATTTCCATTCAGTGAGGACGGCTCCGTAACCCTCAACCGCCAGCCAATTTTGCAAGAGTTCCGCCTGGGTGCTTCGCCCCACGCCATCAGTGCCTTCGATAACGATCAATTTACCGGGGTAAGGGTGAGCCGGTCTGCGCCCATTGGAGACGCTAGGAGATGAATTACGATTGGAAGACTTAGCCATGAATCTACCGCCACCGTTTGAAACTTAGAGACCTACCAGTTTGGCTACCTTATCGCGGAACAACATCTGCTGCTCGTGGATCGGGCGAGTGGCAGGCATTGTGTAAAAGTCGAATTCGCTAATCATTTTGTCGTATTCGCTGATGATGATTGACTGGAACAACTGAAACGATTCACGCGGGTCTCGCGATAGACCGATATCCATGCCCGCTTCATAAAATCCGGGTACCCTATTATTGTTTATCCTTTCCAGTGATACTTCAACCGGCACTTGGAAATAAAAAGCGCCGTCCGGTCTGATTGCGAAGCCATATAGACTTCTTACCCAATCTTTGTCGACACCCCGGGCAACATCGCGGGCAAAGGCCGTAAAGCAGTAGCGGTCGGCCAGAACGATAAGACCTGCCTTAAGCGCTGGAATGATAATGTTTTCAAGGCGATCGGCGAAATCTGTGGCGTGCAGAATGCTAAATGTTACCGGAATTAAGCTGTTGGACCGTTTTGCTTGCTTAATCGTCTTTGAGATTAGTTTTGAAGAATTCCATTCCGTGAAAATGACGCTCTGTCCTTTGGCTTCCAGCCAATTCCTGAGCAAGTCCAACTGAGTAGATTTTCCGGAGCCGTCCACACCTTCGACAACCACGAGCTTCCCAGGGAATTCATGCTTTTGAAAGAGTCTCATTAGTGACGACGACCTCCCGCCTGATTTACATCATAAGCGGCTAACAATATGCATTCCTATACGAGTGAGTATTATATAGTTTCCCTGCCTACCTGTCAGCGAATCCCGATGTTGCCAAAGCAAACCGAGCTTTTTAAAATTGCCACCGCTCTATGCCTGAGCGTCTTTACTACGCTTTCCCTCAGAGCCGTCGCCGGCGAGGACGATATAGATATTCGCGCTCTTGATCCGGTGGTCCACTACAACCTGGCCAGGCGATTGACGGCGCTGAAAAAGTACAAAGAGGCTTTGAAGGAAATTAATGAAGCCCTCAAGCTCAATGAGGACTATTGGGATGCGCGCTACCAGGGAGCTTACATTTTACAGCTTCAGCATAGAAACAAAGAAGCGATTGAGAAGTACAAACAGCTCTTGCTCGTCAAGCCCGATTACCTGCAGGCCAGGATCAACC
Source organism: Candidatus Melainabacteria bacterium (assembly GCA_003175915.1). GTDB lineage: Bacteria > Cyanobacteriota > Vampirovibrionia > Obscuribacterales > Obscuribacteraceae > PSRH01. Next base: position 3,841 of record PSRH01000124.1, read on the forward strand.
TAGGCGTGCTTTTCAAAGAAACGGGCAAGCCAGCCGAAGCGGAAAAGCAGTACCGCAAGGCGATCGAGGTGTATTTCTACTCGTTTGAAGCGCATTACAATCTGGCCAATCTTTTGATCGAACAAGAACGTCTTAAGGACGCTCTCAAAGAGTTGAAGATATGCGTCAAATTGAATCCAAACAGCGCCTGGGCTCACAATAATCTGGGTGTGGTCTTCCAGAAGCGAAGTTATCTAGAAGAGGCTGCCGAAGAGTTTGAAAAGGCGTCGAATCTCGAGCCGAACAACGAAACTTTCTTCGAAAATCTTACCCTCGTTAAGGATGAGCTCAAGCGAAAAGCAGCAAAACCGCAGACGGACGCTAGTTTATCTGCAAGCCCAAATCTTGAGTAAGGAGAATTTCCAGCTCCTGGCCAGGACTGAGCTGCACCTTGTCGCCTGAGGAAAATAGAGCGATTGCCGAGCTGCCGATTGCGGTGGCGATGGCTGGTGCGCCCAAGGTGGCGATGTTGGCAGCAACCAAGACATCCTTAGTTGCTCCGGTTGATGTCTGTCCGGTCACAGCCTTAATGCTTTTATCTACTCTGGTACCGAAGCTGGTGCCTGGGTCGAGTTGCCCTCTCTTATTGGTCAAGCCCTTGCGAAACTCAAGGGCGGCATCCAGGGGAATCACCTCGCCCAAGGGCGTCACTATTTCATCTAGTTTCAAGCCAATGTGAGCGGCGCGGCTAATCAACTTGGGTTTAGCTACATCGGCGACGCGACCACGGATGAGACTGCCTCTTGGTAGCACGAGATTGGCGCCAAGGAAGAGGTCATCACGCACGTGTGCCTCGAAAATGTCACCCGGCTTGCTTCTACTTGAGTCCACTGCCGTTTCCAAAACCAATTTGAGGCGCGTTTCCAGCGGCAACGTAGTTGAGGCCGCCTCGCCTCTCAAAGCTGAACCAGTCGAGCTTCCGGTACCACTTTGCAAGCCTGTGGTTGGACCTGATTGAACTTTTGGGAAGTCTGGCACGTTCTTAGGCTCAAGCAGACTGCCCGGTTGAAATGGGTTCAGCCTGGTTGCCGGCACCAGTCTCGGTTGGGCGATGTTACTGTCCCTCTGCGAAGCAGCGCCGCCAGCCTGACACCAGACTAATTGCAGGAGGGCAACGCCAGAGAATAGATGAGCTAGACGTGAATTACTGACCATTGGCAGTGAACCTTGTTGTAAACCTCCTGATTTTACAGGGCAAGCAGTAGAGAAATCTGGAACCCCAGAAGAGTCTGTATTAAAAAATGAGCCGGAGATAAGGATATGGTTATATACTTTCGATACCGCCTGGGGGTAGGCCTGTTAAGAACACGCTTATTCCGTGGCCCCTTAGTAATTTAAAACTTAGTCGCTGTCTTATTGTTGCCCTGCGTGGGCATAGAATTTAGGTATGGAATCAACGTTCTTTGAGGAAGCCGAATGAGTTGCAGTTGTTCTCTGAAGGATAAATTGAACCAAAAACTTTTTGCCAAGCTTCACAACATAGAAGCAGGGCTAGTCGACAGGGCAAGAGGCATACTAAGAACGGCCGGTGACCCTGTTTCAGCAGTGATTCGTTTCCTCCATGAGCGTCCCGAAGAAGCCTCCTTAAAGGGCTTGGTCATGCACTATGTCTTGCGTGAGACCTTTGGTGACGAGGAGAAGATTCCTGGTCTCATCAAGTTGTTTACCGGTCACGTCAGCGAAATCATTCGCCACGCTAACGTCATCGACATCATCAACGAGCACCCGGCCGTCGAACGCTGGGGCAAGTACTTAATCAAACAAAAAGAACGCATCAAGTTCGAGATTGCTAAAGAGCGAGAACTTTTGGTTCTCAAAAATATTGTCGGTCTTATCGCAGTAGAGCAGGGCATGGATTTGCCAGTGGATAAAATCAGCGTGCAACCGCCGAATTTGATTGTCACTGTCAAGCTAGGTCTGCTGCGTCCACAGCGAGTCTTCGATATCGCCTGATCGGCTTTTTAGATCTCTGGTACCGAATACAGTGCCAAAAAGGTCAAAAAATCTAATCAGCGCAGGCAAGAAAGCGCATCTAGCCAAGTTTTTTGCATCTTCCAGGCTTTATATTGTCGAGCTCAGTTTGCTGACGCTATGACCTCTGGTATTGCCCTGACAAAATCAGGCATGGTCAGTGTCTTATCATTGGG
>PSRH01000241.1 GCA_003175915.1 Candidatus Melainabacteria bacterium
ATAGAGGATCATGACAAATAATTTGAATCGAGAATCATTACCGTTACCGGTCACCGGTTTGATCTTATGCGGTGGCAAAAGCCAGCGCATGGGTAGACCAAAAGCCTTCTTGCCCTATCAGGGCACGACCATGGTTGCCCATGTAATCGCCACCGTGCGTGATCTTTTCAATGAAGTTTTTCTTGTAGCCAACGAACCGCAGCTCTTCGAAGACCTTGGTTGCGACATCGTTAAAGACATCCTTCCCTACCGTGGTCCATTGGGAGGAATACTCTCCGGCTTGCTGGTGGCTAGCAATCATTACTCATTTGTTTTGCCTTGTGATATGCCCTTCGTCAACAAGAGACTAATTCGTGAAATGACCATGCGCCGTCACGGCAGCGATGTCCTTGTTTTAAGGCATGCAGCCGGGATCGAACCACTGATTGGTATCTATTCAAAAAGCTGTGTCAAGCCTCTGGAAGAGTCGTTGTTCGCGGAAGAGCCCAGCCTTCACGATTTTGTTTCAGGGTTGAACGCCGAAGCCTATTTCTATGATCCCAAGCAAGAACCCGGCGGGCAAGACGCCATGCCGCCTTATTTCAACATCGACACGCCCCAGGATTATTCCAAAGCGATTACCCGATCGCTTTCCGGAGTTCATCCATTTCCCCTGCCGCCAAGACGCTAGCTGGCCAATTTAGACAACTTGGAACACAAGAACTTAAGAGATGGATGCGATCGCGGACTTGACTGCGTTTTCTGCGGCGCTTAGTTGTTCGCGATCATATTTCCAACGTTTCAAAAAAAATGAATAGTTGTGTTGGTCGTTGCCAGCTTGTTCAGTCTCTTCGATTCCTTGCCCATCCGCTTTCTTTTTCAGTTCTTCCTTGATGGCGGCGTGCATATGCCGGAAGTGGCTGAGCAAATGTTTGCTGGCCATACTCTGAGCCAGACAAACCGACCTTCTTGCTACTTTGTTGGATTCTGCCAGTAGTTGCTCATTACCATTCCGTTCATGGAGCACGGACATGGCCGAAGACATAACTATATTCTTGGTGATCAGTCCGGTGATCAAATCTTCTGACTGAGCCAAGCCGTGCAATACGAACTTCGGATGCTCCTCCGCTATACGTGAGTCACCCGTTAAGTAAGCGACCAAAAAGCCCCTGGCGCCCGGGGCATCTTTGACGATCTCAGCTATGTGTTCCGGCGCCGAGGCTGTTTCCAGCTCACCGCGCTCGATGTGATTCAAGAGTTTAGAACTTAGCTCGATGGCTTCTTCGAAAGTAATGCTACTCATTAGCTAAACTCTTCTGACCCAATTATCACAACTGCCTTTTACTTTGCCCGCTTGCAAAACGATAATAGACAAACCGCAAAGATTGTAACAGAGCATATGCGAGCGCGAAACTTAATCCTTTGCCGTTGATTTATCATGGTCCGCCATTGCCTGAATGTGCGAATGGATCGGTAAGAAGAGCAATCGCCGCCCCGGCGGCAATGGCAGGACCGAACGGAAACGGCTTAGAAAAACGGCCACCTACCCAGATGATACCAAAGAGGCTACCACAGACAGCAGCGGCCGGCAGTAGTACATACCACGCTGTTTGGAAAAAGGACTGACCGATTATGTGGGCGATAGCGCCAAGAATGAATGCCATCAGGGATGTCAGAGCGGTGGCTCCGATGATTACAGGCAACACCACTCTTTTTAATGCGCGCTCTTTGTACATGTCGTGCAAAAGATAAGCAGCACCCATAATTGCTCCGAGGAAGAAACTGATAATCAGTGTAAAAATCAGGCGATTAAGTCCGAGCCAGGCGGAAACCAGAGCATAAAGCACGGCATCGCCACCACCGATCACTTCAATATCTTCAAGCTCTGAGGAGCCGGCTTTCTTTGCTTCTTGCCCTTTCCGGCGCCACTCTTTCAGAAGAAAGATAGGTGGCTCCATGCTCAGCGACTTAAAGAGCTTGCCGGAAAGCGGCTTCTTAGCCGGCGGTTTTTCCTGCGGTTCCAGGCAATTGGGACGGCTGAGCGCAGAGGCGGCCGGTTGATGCAGCCAGAGGTAAACCTTCAGGCCGTAGAAGGCCATGAAATCTACCAATATGTAGCTTATGCCGATCCCCGCCAGCGTGCTCCAGAAATCATGACGGATAGTGACACTGAACATGATACCAAGCAACATGGCCGGGTAGGTGATTTCGTGAGGAATCAGCTTTTCCATGAAGTCGGTGATACTGACGGCGATCAAGGCGCAGACGAAGACGAGCATGCCCAGTCCATACCAACCGACGCCGAAAACCCGGGCAATGGTAATGAATGCTATTGCAGTAAAGATCTCGACAAAGGGGTAGTACCAGGCGATCGCACCCCGGCAATACTGGCATTTTCCCTTCAAAGAATAGTAAGAGAAGACTGGAATTACTTCCAGCCAGCTAAGGCGGTGTTGGCACTTTGGGCATTGCGGCGCTGGATTGAAGAGAGACTGTTCCTTCAAAGTCCGCACTGCTAGCTGATTGAGGAGGCCACCGACAAAAAGACCTATGACACCGCAGAGGATATCAACCTGTAGAGAAGCGCCCTCGGGGATCAACAAATTGAACCTACCTCGTCAACGGCAAGTTGCAACAAGCGAGCGGTAACGCATAGCGAAACTAGCGCAAACATATTAGCTTTTGCCATCAGCTATTTTTTTGGCCGGAGGATTTTTTGCTTTGAGTGATAATCTTGTAAAGCTCAGCGGTGGCTGCTCTCAGCCGCCGAGAGACTTGCATTTGTGATATGCCTAAACGTCGAGCTACTTCAGTCTGGCTCAAGTCTTCGTAAAATGTTAGCTGAACTACTTCTCGCAAGCCATCGCGCAGTTGCTTAATGGCCTCGGCTAGCATGAAACGGTCTTCTTTGGCCAATTGGTTGCTCTGGTATCTGCCATCTACCAGGGTATCGATCAGTGACTGCTCGCTGCCCGCATCATTCGATAGAGCCTGATCGAGCGATATTAAGGTGCGCCGCCGGTCCACCTCATAAGCCTCATTAACCCGGCTTACCGGTATTTCCAGTTCATGGGCAATTTCGCTGTCCGTCGGCTCCCTACCCAGGCGGGCGGTGAGATTCTGTACCAGGCGATTAATTCGGAAGGACAGTTCTTGCAGTTCTCGAGGGGCGCGGATCATCGCTGTCTTATCGCGGAGATAATGACGGATTTCGCCGGTAATCAAATGGGTGGCATAAGTCTGGAACTTCGCTCCAGCATCAGGTTTGAACTGATCGACTGCCTTGATCAGCCCAATTGAGCCGACCTGGATCAAATCTTCGACAGGGTCAGTGGAACGCCTTGCCAGACCGTAGGCAATTCTTTTCACCAGGGGCAAAGACGCTTGAATGATCCCGTCTCTTAAGGCCGGGTCGCGACTATCAGCATAAGCAGCCAACCACTCATGGATTTGGTCCTGACCTTTGCCGATTTCTGCTTTACCGTCGTTAGTCGGGCCCACTGGGCTCTGTTTTGCTTGCAAGCTTTTGATAACCATTCACCAACAAACGAAGATTAGTAACATTATTGTAAAACCCCCAGCGCAGATTATCAAAGAAAAAGCTTAATAGCCAGTTCTTGAAATGGCCCGAAGCCCGATCCTGCCGGCTGGGTTGCATTGTAGCAGTTGGGCCTAAGATTAACTGGTTGGCCCCGGCTTCTAATCCAGCCAAATGATTAAGTGCTCGCCCCGGACACCGGCCACGATTGATAGACGAAATGAGTGTTCTTGCTCGGCCAGGCGCATATGAAGCCGTCCGTCCTGGGGCAGACCAGATTCGTTTGTGACATTAAGGGCGGCCATCTTTTTGTAGCGCCTGACCAGGGCAGGCAGAAGGGCAATGGGCAGGCGGCGCGCCGCAAACAGCACGCCATCTTTACGGTAGTGGACGAGCACCTGCCGTTCGGTTGGTTCAATGTGGACGTTTGTGCAGCCTTTGGCGATGGCATTGGAGAGGATGTGGTTGCTAAGCAAGATGATCGCCATGTCTTCTGGCTCGTCCAGATTTTCTTCCTCGGGGGCGTGGCGCCAAAGCCCCAGGCCTTCTTCGCTGGGTGTCTCGGGGGCTGCCGGGACGCCGTCGTCCTTTTTGACCTCAGTTAATTCCGGGGCCGTGTATGCGCGCGTGACGAAATCCCAGAAGTCGTCTTCATTGCAGACTACAGGCTTGATCTGCCAGCTGGGCAAGCGCCCTTTGAATATGTTGAAAGCGGTGAAATTGGAAGGGGTAACCATAGCTAGTGTCAAGCGGCTACCTTCCTGAGCAAGAGGTATGGCTTCTTGCTCTTTGACGAGCTTCTCCGGCACCAAAAGAATTGTCTTTAAATCGGGAGTCAGCTTTTTCAGCGGAACGTAGTTAACGCCGTACTCTAATTCCAGAGCATTCTTGACCTGGTTTTCATCGGCCAGGCCTAAGCGAAAGAGAACTTTGCTTATCGGTTCACCAGTCTTGTTTCTCTCTTCCTGGGCTTGTTGTAGCTGTTCGGGACTGATCTGGCCATTGTCGACCAAAAGTTCGCCGATACCCCTCTTCACTCCGTCTTTCTACTCCTGCGAATGCGATTTTAATTCCGAATAATGAACTGTTTTATCATCTTAGAACCGCAGGGGCTCGTCTGCTCTGCTATTCTAACCTCGATTAACTGCATGTAAGTGCGCCCTGGCGATAGTCGGCAAGAGAAGCGCAAATACTATCAGCATAGCTCTAATGACATTCCACCTCGGCGCGTTCATCGATTGCGTATTCTTATTCATACCAATTCTCGGCTGAGGTAGTTGCCATTAAGCCTCTCTTTCTGATTGTTCTACTTACAATCGGTCTCCGCTTTACTGGCCTGACATTCGATAGCCTCTGGCTTGATGAAGGTTATCAGACTGTCGTTGAATCGTACGGAGTCGAACTGCCCAACTTGACCGATGCCAGGGCTGAACCCTTCCTATTTAAACCCGGCAAACCGGCCTCTCTACCGGATGTGTTGAAGAATTTTCGCAAAGTAGATCCTCTCTGCCCACCGTTGTTTGCTCTGGCGATGAATCGCTGGTTAACTGCATTTGGTGGCAGTGATTTTTCATTGCGTGCGCTTGCCGCGACGATCTCATCGATCTCGGTTCTGGTTGTCTTCTTACTGGCTAACCTTCTTTTGGGACGCCGGATCGCTCTAATTGCCGCACTGCTTCAAGCTATTTCCCCTTTCGATATTGCCTACGCACAAGAAGCGCGCATGTATTCGCTCGTCATTCTTACTGCGGCTCTGTCCGCTGGTGCTTTCATTTTGCTTGCTACTCGACGCCAGGACTGGAAGACCTTGCTTTATGCGGTAGTCTACCTAGCCTCCACCTGGGCGTTGATCAACACGCACTACACCGGTTTATTCCTCTGGGCTTTTGAGATTGCGGCGGGATTAGCCCTGGTATTGTTGAGAAAAGACTGGCTTCTCTTGTCCTGGCTCCTTATCGCTAATCTCATTGTGGCAACACTCTGCTTGCCCTGGTACCCGCTCTTTCAGCAAGCCGCCTCTATTCGGACGGAATCTTTCTACGTCGCCCGCAGCCCTTCCTGGTGGTGGCCGTTCTGGGGCGCATTGGTGAGGTTGCCTCTCAATTGGATTATCTTTCTAGCTGGTAAGCGCGTGGCCATCTTTGCGGCGCCAATTTATTTTCTTGCCGCCGCCATTTTGCTACCTGGATTTCTCATTCTGGCAAGGGGAACGGTAAGCTGGCTTAAGAGTAACTTGCCATATTTATCATGGACAAAAAACGCCAGCGTAGCGATCGGCAGTAGTAATGATGAGCTCAATTGCGTCTATTTGTTGCTCCTTAGTTGGAGTCTTATTCCGGCACTGGCTGTTTGGTTTATCGATGTGATCGAATCTCACCGGCTGATCGAGATAACCAGATATGTGATTGCCACTGCTCCGGCGATCTATCTGGTTGGCGGGGTCGGTGCAGTTTACGCCATGAGACGCCTCAAATTCGGTTATTGGTTGTTTGGCCTCTACGCCGCCTTTGCTCTTGCTAACAATCTCTATGCTCACGTAATTCACCAGCGGGAAGATTGGCGCAAGGCAGCGCAAATGGTCGATCAGCTTTGCCTGGCTGATGATCTGCTTCTCGTCAGCCAGTATTACGACATCGTCTGCCTGGATCGTTATTTATCGCGTCCCCTCCGGCAAATCGGCATCGGACCGGCAATGGGAAAGGACGGGATCGCCCACCTCATTGTTGACGAGATTAAGCCAACACCCGTTTCCTTCTGGCTTTTAACTGGGCAAGAAGGCGATCGTGTTTTTGCTATGATCCCGCAAGATTTCAAAGCGGCCAGCCAATACGACCTCGGGCATGCTTTGCATTTAAGACACTATATCAGAGCCGTACCCTAATCCTGACTCGCTTCAGGGCCGGAAAAGGTCTACCTTGGCTATCTGAAACTTGGCAATCAGGAATTTGGCCAGGGTGTTGAGTACGCCCAGTCCGTACTTGACGCTGTTCAAGAAATTTATCGATGAGGCTTCCGCGAAATAGCGAGTCTCAACACCAATTTCCGCCACCCTGAAATTGAAATAGACTGCCTGACAGAGGATCTCAGCATCAAAAACAAAGGCGATCGAATTGCGCAAAAAAGGTACGGTTTCGAGGAATCTCCGGCTGTAGGCGCGGTAGCCCGTGTGAAATTCCGACAAATGAGTGCCTAAAGTCAAGTTCTGGCAAGTGGTGAGAAATCGGTTGGCGACGAATTTATAATAGGGCATTCCACCCCTGAGCGCCCCACCACCGAGAAAGCGAGAACCCAGGACAATGTCAGCTTTACCTTCCAGAATGGGTGCGATCAACTCCGGAAGCTTTCTGGGATCGTACTGGTAATCAGGATGGAGCATCACTATGATATCGGCGCCATCGCGCAAGGCCTCAAGATAACAAGTCTTTTGATTGCCACCATAGCCTACATTGTGAGGATGCCGCACAACTTTGATCGGCAATGTGCTCCCGACGGCGACGGTATCGTCTTGAGAACAGTCGTCGACGAGAATGAATTCAGAGACAAGACCCTTGGGGATGTCGTCAAAAGTTTTGATCAAGGTCTTTGCCGCGTTGTAAGCCGGCATGGTGACAATTACTTTTGCTTGACCGGAGGATTGTCCCTCCTGGGTCTTGCTCAGAGTTGTCGTACCCGAACGATAATGATTGCTGCCAACTGCCATGACAGGGCTCCAGATGTTTTCAAGCAAAGCATGTTAAGAGGTAGCGCCGACAATGTCAATTGAATGAGGGAATTTCAATATGAGTGCTTCAGACTCGGGACAGCTACCTAACCAACAAATTATCTGGACGAGTTTTGCTCACCGGGGCTTTGTCCTGATTGGTACGACCCTGGTTTTGTTTGAAATTCTGTTTCTAATTCTTTATGTGAACAACTTCTGGTTGGCTGTTGATCTTGTGCCCTGGGGTATTCCGGCAGTTGTGGTCATGGCGGCCCTGGCTCATTTATTGCTTTGCCGATTGGAAAGTCCGTCCGTCTGTGTTGCCTTAGCGGCAATATTCAAGCGCAAACCACCCCTTGTCTATCGGCGCTGGCTTAGCTTCGATGAGATGTCCATAACTTTTGGCGCTAAGCGCGTGCTCTGGGACGTGATAGATGAAGCCAACCTAACTATGTTTGGCAATCTGGTTCTCAGTACAAGGGCTCTCTGTGGACCGGCCTCGATGGCAGGAGGCAAGGAAAGGAATCCAGCCGACATCCTCCTGAAACTGCCCTTCGGGACCATATCGCTCCAGTCTCAAAAGCAATTTATCGAGTTGTTAAATAGCAAGCGGCCTGATCTTCCAGCAAATGCCCGTTTGACGAAGCAGATCGCTCAGCCAGTGCTCAAGGGCATCAATCAGCTTCAGGGTCTGTCAGTAATTTTTCTAGCGCTTGTTCTTATGGACTTTGGCTATTCCAATTTCAGACACCTGGAATTGCTCAAAGAATATTTTTTGTCTGAAAAGGAATCTCTAGCTGGTACCACAAGCGGTGCAAAGGAGCACTACGAAAAGGCCGAATTCTTGAGGCTTAATCCTCTGCCCATCTCTTGGATCAGCCGCAAAGTCATGAGTATAGGCAAGATTGCTGCTGACGTTGAACAAGTACGTTCAGAAGCCCTTTGGCTTCTCGGACGAAAAGACGAGGCAGTCGCTGCGGCGTTAATGGCAGCGGAGCAAGCACCTAAGTCATTCACATTCAGATTGAGGCTGGCGAGGCTTTATGCTTCTCTTGGGAAGGAAGGACAAGCGAAAGAAGAAATTACCAAAGTAGGAGACGATCACAAAGAATCGCTTTTGCCACGCCTTTATATGCTGGCTATTTATTTACAAGCAAATCAAGCGAAAAGCGCCAGGGATTGCATGGATGCCTATCTAGAACATCTCGATAAAGAAGTCTTTTCTACACCTCCGGCCTGGCCTCCTGGTGAGGCACCTTTCTTGCACGAACTCTTTTACAGAGACGATCTGGATTTCATTACCCAGCGTCTTCTCAACCGCAAATAGCGATCAAGCTCCCTTACTAATCCGCTGCCCGCTTAGCCGGCTTCAGTCAAGGGAAATATAAGGATCAGAGAAGGCAAGCCAGCGTATGGACCAGGACACCTCGATGTTAGGAACTGATTTGATCGGAGTAACGCTTGCCGATCGCTATGAGATCCTGTCCGTAATCGGACACGGTGGAATGGGATCCGTGTACAAGGCTAGACACGTGCTTCTCGATAAATACGTTGCTGTGAAAATCCTGCAGCCCCGTTTTTTGACCGATCCATCCAATCTCGAGCGCTTCAAACATGAAGCTAAAGCAGTCAGTTCATTGATGCACAGTAACATCGTCTCGGTGATCGACTATGGTGTTTCCGATCAAGAAGCTCCTTTTCTAGTAATGGACTATTTGGAAGGAGTTACGCTGGCCGAGCTGATCAGGAGAGAAAACTACATAGAAGAAAACCGGGCGGCGAAGATATTTCTCCAAATTGCCAGAGCATTGAGTCACATCCACAGCCGTGGCGTTTTGCACAGAGATTTAAAGCCGGGCAACATAATGCTGTTAAACAATGAAAGCGAAACGGATCTTGTCAAAATCATGGACTTCGGTATTTCGCGGCGAAGCGAATTCAAAGAGGAAGGCAATGAAATAACTCAACGGGGCAAGCTGGTTGGCAGCCCGCTCTACATGAGCCCCGAGCAGTGTCTTGGACGCGATCTCGATGCCCGCTCGGATCTATACTCGTTCGGTTGCCTGATGTATGAAACTTTGATTGGCATGCCACCACTGGCGGGTGAAACTCCCATTCAAACGGTATTCCAACACGTCCATGAGAACCCCTTGCCCTTCAAAAAAATGCGACCGGCAATCAAAGTGTCTTCCGATCTGGAATCTGTTGTCTTGAGGGCTTTGGAGAAGGAGCCGAAAAACCGTTACCAGAGCGCGAAAGAGCTAACCAATGATCTTGAGTTGTTCACTAGTGGAGTGGAACTGAAAACTGTTTTGGCATCTAACAAAGCAGTTGAGTCTGAACGGGAAACATCCGCAAAAGGGGAAAGGGACGCTGAGCGATTGGAAAGAACGGTGATACCCAGCCGGTCTCGCCAGGTATTATGGACTGCACCTTTTATTTTGCTTCTCTCGCTTGTCTGCCTTTCCGGAATCATTTTCGTTTCGCTTTTCACTGCCACTGGCTCTATTGTCAAAGGCAAAATAGAACTGATCCTGGCGAGCACCTTGCTTCGCGCCAACGATGAAAGAATTTTGCAAGAGGTCAATAAGCTGGCTGATATTTGTATGGAAAATCAGCACTATCAGGATGCTCTGCCCTTGTATGAGCAGGCCGCCGCGCTCACCGAAAAAAAATTCGGTACGGAATCCCCGGAGGCGGTCCTTGCTCATTGCAAGTGTGTACAAACCTGTTTGAAGAAAGACGGTTTGCTAGCGGCGACTAAAATGTTTGATGCGGATATTGCTCCTGTGTTTCCCAAGCTTTTCAAACAGTTGATGAATGCGGGCAAAAACCTTGAGATAGCCAACCTGGCTACTGCTGTTCTGGATCTGCAAAAGCTCCTGCATATGGAGCCATGCCTGGATGCCACTGGTATGTATGACCTGGCCTCCTGCTATCAGCGGATCCGCATGTACGATATGGCGGGACCGCTCTATGAGAAGGCTTTGTATGTGGCAAGATGGAGCAACGGTGGTAAATCGGCGTTGGTCGGCGCGATTCTCATGGGAACGGGCGATTTACATTCTCTTACCGGCAAGTGCCCTCAGGCTGTGATGGAATACAAGGAAGCCTTGACCATTTTTAAGTCTGGCACGCTGGAGAATCTTGTCTGCCAGCTGCACATGGCAAATGCAGAAAGTGCCAGGGGACATAATGAAGATGCTGAAGCACTCTACAAAAGAGTCCTAGCTCTAGAGGAAGCAAGAGGTCTCAGGGACAAGAAAATTGCTAGGGAAATGTATTTACACTATGCCGCCATGCTGAAGCGTAATCAGAGAGTTGCTGAAGGGAAGCAATTAGAAAAAAGGGCTGCGGGGATCCCAGAGACACAGCCGGCACAAAATTGATCTGGCAATTCGAGTCCAAGCCGCAGCGATCGGTTAATGCTCGAAAGCGCCAACCGATCGCAAATGCTTAGACTAGGAAGCCGGGATCAATTCAATATCGAGAGTGATGCGGACGTCGTCTCCGACCATGACGCCGCCATTGTCGAGGGTCTTGTTGTAGTTAATTCCAAAGTCCTTGCGGTTGATTTTGGTTGAAGCGGACGCTCCCATTCTCATGTGGCCTTGAGGATCTTTGATTGGCTTTGTCGGACCCTCACCGGTTAAAACCACCTTCTTGGTGATACCGTGAATGGTGAGATCGCCAGCCATTTTGAACTCATTGCCGGGAAGCTTCTCTATCTTTGTTGACTTGAAAGTCATGTTCGGGTACTTTTCGGCATCAAAGAACTCAGGACTCTTCAGATGCTCATCCCGTTTCGGTTCTCGCGTGTTGATGTCTGCAACTGGAATAGTTGCTTCGACCTTGGCCTTGTTGAGATGTACGCCGTCATAGGTGGCGTTACCCGTGATTTTGCCAAAGTCGCCTGAGACATTGGAAACCATCATATGTTTGACTGAGAATCTGGCATCGGAATGTGCCGGATCGATTTTCCACTCGTTGACTGCAGCAAAGGAAGGCTGGCAAGCAGCAATTCCTATGAAACCAATAAAGAGAAGCATGCCTTTGAACATGGGTCTAATCTCCCTTAGAGCAGAGCTCGCCTAACACTCAGAGAAGGTCATTATACGATTGTGTGATTGCATTGAAGCGATTGACATCTTCTCTAAAGGCTAGGGTTAGAGCCGCTGAGAAGGAGCCTGGCAGAAACCGTTGTCCTTTAACTTTCTTGACAGTTCCGGATTGGTGACAAGTAGTGATGCGATCTTTTGGACGAGCAGTCTGGCGCCAAAAGCGTTGACATGTACCGTGTCCAAGAAATGCTTCTTTCCGAAAGCCGGATCTTCAGATAAATCAAACCAGAGCGCCCCATGCGCCAGGCATTCTCGCGTCAACCAATCTCTATATTCGCCCCAGAATGTTTTAGGCAAAAGCTGACGATTCTCTGAGGTGCAGGGCATGCCGACTACCACCGTTTTGATGCCCAGCTGGTTCAAGGTAGTGAGATAGGCATCGAAGAATTTTTTTTGAATCCCGTAAGCAGGGACGTCCCAGTTTCTCCAGCGGTGTTGATACTCCTTGGTATTGTCGTAAAACCCGGTGATGATCATGGGACTGACGAGGAAGGCGCCTTGTTTGACGTCAGTGGCCGAGCCGTAAATGCCTCTCAGCATTTGCGAGGGAGTGGCCGTCGCTTCCTTGGCGGCGGTTGATTGAGTGCCTGCCACTGGTAGATTGCCTTTAGTGTCTGCGAAGAGATTGAAAAAGCGGTCGCGTAATATCCACATCGGCAAACGATCCTTGGCATAAAAGGACAATTCACTGAGCAGATCCGGAAAGGCCAGATGCGACAGGGAGCCCATTTCCACATGGGGTGCGAAGAATTGAAACGGATCAGTGGCACTGGCCGAGGTGAGCGAATTGTCGACAAAACAGCGAGGGCTCACGCCAATCAATACGACTTTGGGAAGAGCTCTGGCGAACAAGGTTTTGGCCATTAAGTATTGATCGGAGGCGACCGCACCGCCCAGAGACAAATTGAGCACCTCATACGACTTGCCGGTATTTGCCTTTAACAATTGCTCAAGAGAGATCGATTCTCGATCGGCCGCGCAATCTACCGCTTTGAGGCGGGCATAGGCATCGGCCTGGAAGACGGCAGCATTTATCTGTGAATCTCCCATAAGGACGAGATCGGCAGGGCGCTTCAAGAGGGCGGTGCGGGCAATCCACCACGACCAGGGGCCCTGGTGCATGGCTTCATAGCGGCTGGATAGAATCTCGCCTTTTGTCAGTCCTTCCCTTTTGCAAGAAAAAAGAGGACTGATTATGAGATTGACCAGGACGAAGATGAAGATGGCATAGATTGCGGAGGAATGCCAAAGCCCGAGACCTACCGGAGCACCTGGTTTTTTCCCTGTTGCAATGGTGGATTGATAAGCCGCAGTGGCAAGGGCTGAACGGAAAGCAACGCGGGAAGGACCAGCGCCCAAAGGCCGGTGTTCGATCAGATGGCTCATAGATCGACTCCGGCGTTAATTCTGGAAGATGTTTGTTTGAGGGCTTGCCCGTTCATTGTTAGATGATTTTGCTGCAAAATATCGGCAACTATTAACTGAATTAACTTGATACCGCCTACGGTATTGAGATGAACTGTGTCACCGAAATCAGCATCGCTAAATTCTTTGCTTTCATCCAGATCAACAAACCGAGCCCCTTTTGACGTTGCTACCACACGCAAACTTCGCTTGTAGGCGTTCCAGGCAAGAGAGGGAATGAGCGAACGATTCACTTTGGTGATTGGCATTGAAACGATCACTACATCAGTTCCTTGCTTTCTGGCGATCTCCAGGCAATCAGCCAGATATTTGAGTTGACTGAGAAACATTTGCCATTTAAGAGTGCCGTATCTCCTTTTGTATTCATCAACGTTATCTTTGAAAACGCTGCTCGTCTGCTTTGTTAGTGGGCTGAACAGGCACTCACCGACGGCTATAGACATCGGGTGATAAAGGGGGAGCATCGTATGCAGTTGTTGGTTAGTGATTTGACGACTCCTAATCGATTCGGGCAAAAGTCCTTCCGTCAACTTGTCTAAGAAGAGGCTGACACACTCCGTTATTTCTTCCCGCTTGCCGTAGGGATAATTGATTTTGCCCAGGAACCCGTCCAGCCGTTCATCCCATGAACCGTTTACCCGGGTTTCTCCCAAGGCGTTATCGTCCAATTTGGCAAGATAGTGGTAGGGATCTGTACTAGTGGGACTGGCCAGAAGATTATCCATGAAGTCCCGGGGGCCCACGCCATAAACAATCAATTCCGGTTTCTTGTCTCCCTTAAGCAAAAGCTTGGTAATCAGGAAGGCGTCCGAAGGCATTTCTCCAGGCAGGGCAAAGTTGAAAGTTTGCACGTGTCTACCAGTCAAGTTTTCCATCAGCTTGGAGAAATAGGCGCTCTCATGGTGCTGCGAACCATCGAGAGTCCTATCGAGTACCTGAGCATCGGCCAAATTGATCGGCGTCAGCATGAGAGATGAACCGAGCAGCACTACCTGCGGTGCAGCGGCAAGCTTGGAAAAATGTTCAATCGCCCAGGTTGTCCAGGTATGTTCACCAGATCTGACCGAATTACCTGAATCGACTTGTAGAAAGGCGAGAGAGCGTCCCAATACGATATAAATTAAAAACGCCCAGATAAATCTTTGTTTGAGGGGCTGTTTGCCAATCTGCTCCTGCCCGCGTTCAAGCCTATTTATGGTCGGAATGCTGTTTGCTTGGAGCACAATATCCTGCGGTTTCCGTTATTCGTTCAATCGCTAGAACTGGAAGTAGATGAACCTTGGCGAGGTGTCCGGGCTGAAGATGGTGAGAATGCACATCATTGTCGCCATGGTGGCTACCTGGAGCACCCAGGGAGGGCTTTCGTAAAGCTTTTTCCCTTTCAGCCAGTTCACGATAACTTGCGCCAGCATAAGAACCGGCAGGATAAGCAATAGGGCCGGGAAGATAATTGGATCGCGTATCTGCAATACTGCCAACTGACTGGCGCTGAAGTGGAGCAAATCGATAGGTGCGTGCAATAGCTTGGTGAGGATTTGGATGGCGGTACTCCAGTTATCTGCTCTGAACAGAACCCAGCCGATGCAAACAACGTGGAAGGTGAAGATGACCGACAAAACGTGATAGAGCTTTGATTTAAAAAGAGTGCTGGCGATGCCGAGCTTCTCCAAAATTAGAGTGTACTCTTTGTGGATAACCAGTGCTAATCCATGGAAGGCACCCCAGACCAGGAAATGCATGGCTGCTCCGTGCCATAATCCGCCCAGGGTCATAGTGATTAAAAGGTTGCGGTAAGTGAGCCATTTAGAACAGCGCGAGCCGCCCAGGGGAATGAACAAGTAATCGCGCAGCCAGGTGGAAAGGCTGATGTGCCAACGGTGCCAGAAATCGCTGACGTTGGCTGCAATGTAAGGCAAATTGAAATTGATCGGTACTTTGTAACCGAAAAGCATCGCCGAACCTCTGGCGATGTCCGTGTAGCCGGCGAAATCGAAAAATATTTGAAAAGCGAAAGCGTAGGTAATTAACCAGAGATCCAGAGAAGAAAAATTCTCCGGGTTTTTAAAGCCTGCCTGGACGACCGTAGCCAAATTGTCGGCAATTAGAACCTTCTTGCACAGTCCCATAAGGATAAGCTGCATGCCGTTGTCCAAATAATCCCATTTGAATTTGGCAGGAATGCTCAACTGCGGAATGAAGTCCTGATAGCGCTTAATCGGTCCGGCAATTTGAGT